>NZ_JAHWCO010000417.1:0-1458 GCF_020054415.1 Candidatus Symbiopectobacterium sp.
ACCGTGTTGATGGCATCCGGGAACCCTTTCAGGCCGTCCACACAGGCAATGAGGATGTCGGTCAGGCCACGGTTTTTCAGTTCTGTCAGCACGTTCAGCCAGAACTTTGCGCCTTCATTTTCGGCCAGCCACATCCACAGTAGCTCTTTCTGGCCTTCGATATTGATACCCAGCGCCAGGAACACAGACTTATTGATAACGCGGCTGTCCTGCCGGACTTTAAGAACGATACAGTCAAGGTAAACAATGGGATAAACCGCATCCAGGGCTATTTTGCCATTCAACAACCTTCTCCATAACGACATCTGTGACCTTCGATACCAGGGCGGGTGAGACATCAGCGTCATACAGTTCTTTATCACGTGGTGTACGCAGTTCCAGCGGAACATCGCCGGTGGTAACAGTCTTTGTGGATTAGCCATTGCGCGTGTTATTTCCAGATTTGGACTGTTGCTTCTCATGCCCGAGGTGATGGGTCATTTCAGCATTAATGGCAGCTTCAACGCTGATCTTTTTCAGCAGGCGATCAAACTGGTTGAGATCGTCAGGGGTTTTGAGATTTTTGGCCAGCTCGTTGGCCAGAGCCTGTAACTGTTTTTCGTCCATAAAGTAACCTGCTTTTGATATTGGATTGAACATATCAAAATCAGGCAATTACACAATATCGTGTACAGGATCGCGAGACGCGCAGGCCGTCATGCAACGCACGGCCCCGTCTGCGCGATGTACTGAATCAGCCCAGGTTTACCCCGGAGACGGAGGTTAAGCCCACTACTGTACAGGAAACCACGCCAGAAGCATCCGTAAATCCCGCGCCAGAGCCTGAACCAGCGCCGCCAGAACTGGAGGCACTGCTGATTGCCCTCTATAATGTAAACGACGAGCAAAGTTACCTGGCGGTCGCGGAACAGTGCAAAAACCTCGCTAAAACGCTCTCAGAAGCTCATAGAGGCGTTTTAAGAGAAAAGATGGAATACCATGGTTAGGGGAAGAAAATCTCTTGTAGAGCGTGAGGGATATGCTGAAATTGAAAAAACTGTGGCGCTGGCTGAAGGACACGCTGAACCAGGCTGGCATTCCGTAACGGTAGCGCCATTTTCCAATACCACCAAGAATGCGTGGCGCTTCCCGGATGGGTCTATTATATTCCAATTTATTGAGGCAGACCGCAAGGCAAAGGGACTGGGCATGGTGCTAGGGGCTTTGTTTAATAAATAGAACTTTTGGCTAATCATCGGAGCAGATCACCACAGTTGTTTCAAAATCAGGTCTCCATGGCAAAACAAAATTTTAAAATCACCAACTGGCCCTCTTATAACAAGGCCCTAAAGCAGCGCGGTTCTCTAACCGTATGGCTAGATGAATCAGCCATTGCTGCATGGACGGAAAAAAACACTACTGAACGGCGTGGACGACCGCTCTACTACTCAGATATGGCCATCACCACAGTCCTGATGA
>NZ_JAHWCO010000022.1:0-8515 GCF_020054415.1 Candidatus Symbiopectobacterium sp.
CAATGTGTTTTACTTTTGGAAGTTCGTCGTTGTAAGCCCTGTAGCCATCCGTGTTTGCATGACTGACGACGGTAACGCTGATGGCCACTTTTGCCATAACCGTGTTTTTTCACAGGAGATGTCTGTTCACAAAAAGGGCATATTACATCAACTTTAGCCACTGTATTCCACATCCAAAACCGGACATTTCACACTGCAATCAACATATTGAATACACGACCATATTTGGCCAGTTCTATCCAGAAACATCATCAGAAAAAGACAAATTGTTGTATAAAAAAGTTATTACTAACTTTGCAAATCAAGCTTCTTTTCCGGTTTACTATTATCCATCTTTTGGGCATGGGGCAACAAATCAACCGTTACTCATTGTAAGTAAAGCAAACATTGCCTGTGTAGAAAAGTCCCGCTTTTGCAGCATAAGACAAAAGGGGCTTGAATTTTCCAATGTCGTTCCGACTCAGTGATTCTATCATTATTCCTTCTAGTTTCGGTGCACCTGTCTGTTCGTGATAGATAGGGACAATGACTCATGATAGAAAGGAAAAACGAAGAAAGCAGGAGAGCATGGAAAGGCCCCGGAAACCGGGGCCTTTGGTCAAAGATGGACGTTATATGGACACTGAGAAATTAAATACTTTTATTTTCAATACATTGCAATTTACTTTACCGCACACGAGGGTGCCTTTATTGTTTCTATCGCCAGAGCGGTATACCACCCGATCAACAGATCAATATTCCCACGTATCCGGGTCAATCCCCATCTCACGCATGATCGCCTTGGCTACCTCAGGGATTTCATCGCTGCGCTCTTTACGCAAATCGTGGTCATCCGGTAGTGGCTGGCCGGTAAATGCATGCAGAAACGCTTCACACAATAATTCACTGTTGGTTGCATGGCGCAGGTTATTGACCTGACGTCGGGTGCGCTCATCAGTCAGGATTTTCAGCACCTTAAGCGGAATAGAGACCGTGATCTTTTTAACTTGCTCGCCCTTTTTACCGTGTTCAGCGTAAGGGCTGACATACTCGCCGTTCCACTCAGCCATGGGATACCTTAAAAATATAGTCGTCAGGAAGATAAAACCGTCATGATATGAGGGTAATTCTAACGGGATTTTCGTCAATGCTCAATCTATACGCAAAGAAGTTTAGAAGTCTAGATGTATTGATGTCCGTTGAGTTTGGGATTACTCTTGAGAGCCTATACCCTGCCGCCAGTTAGGAAAATGACCATGACGCGTAAACAAGCAACGATCGCTGTTCGTAGCGGACTTAATGATGATGAACAATACGGCTGTGTAGTTCCGCCGATTCATCTCTCCAGCACCTACAACTTCACCGGTTTCAACCAGCCCAGAGCCCATGATTACTCGCGTCGCGGTAACCCGACGCATGATGTGGTGCAGCGTACGTTGGCGGAATTGGAAGGCGGTGCTGGGTCGGTAATGACCAGCAGCGGCATGTCTGCCATTTTGCTGGTGTGCACTGTGTTTCTGCGTCCTGGTGATTTGTTGGTTGCGCCTCATGATTGTTATGGCGGTAGCTACCGTTTGTTTGACAGCCTCAGTAAGCGCGGTGCATTTCGCGTAAAATTTGTCGATCAGGGGTATTCGGCCGCGCTGGCAGCGGCACTGGAAGAGAAACCCAAACTGGTGCTGGTGGAAAGCCCCAGCAACCCGTTGCTGCGTGTGGTGGATATCGCCGCCATTTGTCAGGCAGCGCGTGATGTGGGTGCGGTCAGCGTGGTGGACAACACCTTCCTGAGCCCGGCGTTGCAACGTCCGTTGGCATTGGGGGCGGATTTGGTGGTTCACTCCTGCACCAAGTATCTCAATGGCCACTCCGATGTGGTTGCTGGCACGGTGATTGCCAACGATCCTGCGGTGGTGACGGAACTGGCTTGGTGGGCGAACAATATTGGTGTGACGGGGGCGGCGTTTGACAGTTATCTGCTGCTGCGCGGATTGCGTACCCTATGCCCTCGTATGGCCGCTGCGCAGAAAAATGCGCTGCAACTGATTGATTACCTGAAAACGCAGCCGCTGGTGAAAAAGCTTTATCACCCTTCGCTGCCGAACAATCCCGGTCATGAGATTGCACGTCGTCAGCAGTCCGGTTTCGGTGCCATGTTGAGCTTTGAACTGAACGGTGATGAAGACACCCTGCGCCGTTTCCTGGGGGAGTTGGAACTGTTTACACTGGCAGAATCGCTGGGCGGCGTGGAAAGCCTGATTTCTCATGCAGCCACCATGACCCATGCGAGCATGGCACCGGAAGCGCGTGCGGCAGCAGGTATCTCCGAAACTCTGCTGCGTATTTCGGTCGGCATTGAAGACGGTGACGATCTGGTTGTCGATCTGGATCGAGCATTCCGGGTGGCAACTGAGGGAGCAGCATGAGTGCGTTAGGCGTATCAGCGGCGGTTTCTGGCCGCCAACTGCATAAATTTGGAGGCAGCAGTCTGGCAGATGTGAAGTGTTATCAACGTGTCGCGGGGATTATGGCCGAGTATAGCCGCCCCGGCGATTTGATGGTGGTGTCAGCCGCTGGCGGCACAACCAACCAACTGATTAGCTGGCTGAAACTGAGCCAGAGCGATCGTCTGTCTGCCCATCAGGTGCAGCAGGCGCTGCGTCGTTACCAAATCGATTTGATTGCCGGTTTACTGCCTGCGGATGCCGCAGAGCGGTTGACCACTCTTTTTATCCGCGATCTGGAGCGTCTGGCGGCGCTGCTGGATGGTGACGTGACCGATGCGGTTTATGCCGAAGTAGTGGGGCACGGTGAAATTTGGTCTGCGCACCTGATGGCGGCGGTACTGAACTTGAGCAACATCGATGCTAACTGGCTGGACGCCCGCGACTTTTTACGCGCTGAACGGGCTGCACAGCCGCAGGTGGACGAAGGTCGTTCCTGGCCGCTGCTGCAACAGTTGTTGACGCAGCATGCGGGGCAAAGGCTGGTGGTGACCGGTTTTATCAGCCGCAACGAGGCCGGTGAAACGGTCTTGCTGGGGCGCAACGGCAGTGACTATTCGGCGACGCAAATTGGTGCGCTGGCGGGCGTGGAGCGTGTGACCATTTGGAGCGATGTGGCCGGTGTTTACAGTGCCGATCCCCGTAAGGTGAAAGATGCCTGTTTGCTGCCTCTGCTGCGCCTTGATGAGGCCAGCGAACTGGCGCGTCTGGCGGTGCCGGTGCTGCATGCACGCACCTTGCAGCCAGTGTCAGCAAGCGATATCGATCTGCAATTACGTTGCAGTTACAACCCGGAACAAGGCTCTACGCGCATTGAACGCGTGTTAGCGTCGGGCACGGGGGCGAAGATTGTCACCAGCCACGATGACGTTTGTCTGATCGACGTGCAGATACCTACACAGCATGATTTTGCGCGCGTGCACAAAGAGATCGAACAATACGTTAGCCGTGCGCAAGTGCGTCCTCTGGCGATTGGCGTGCACGTCGATCGCAATCTGGTGCAGTTGTGTTACACCTCGGAAGTGGTGGACAGCGCCTTGCATGCATTGGAACAGGCCGGATTGCCCGTGACGTTCACGCTGCGTGAAGGATTAGCGCTGGTGGCCATGGTTGGTGCCGGCGTGTGCCGTAACCCGCTGCACAGCCACCGTTTTTATCAGCAGTTAAAAGATCAGCCCATCGAGTTTGTTTGGCAGTCCGACGATGGCATTAGCATGGTAGCGGTACTGCGCGTGGGCCCGACGGAGCATTTGATTCGTGGTTTGCATCAGTCGTTATTCCGTGCAGAAAAACGAATCGGGTTGGTACTGTTCGGCAAGGGCAATATTGGCTCCCGCTGGCTGGAGCTGTTTGCGCACGAGCAGGCGCTGATTTCGGCGCGTACCGGCTTTGAGTTTGTGCTGGCGGGCGTAGTAGACAGCACGCGTAGCCTGCTGAACTACGACGGTCTGGAAGCCAGTCGCGTGCTGGCCTTCTTTGATGATGAAGCGCAGGAGTGTGATGGGGAAGATCTCTTCCTGTGGATGCGTGCTCATCCCTACGATGACCTGGTGGTGTTGGATGTGACCGCCAGTGAAGCGGTATCAGATCTCTATCTCGATTTCGCCAGCTACGGTTTTCACGTGATCAGCGCCAATAAGATTGCGGGGGCATCCAGTGGCGATCGTTATCGCCAGATCCGCGATGCCTTTGCCAAAACTGGACGTCACTGGCTTTATAACGCTACGGTGGGTGCAGGGCTGCCGGTGAACTATGCGGTGCACGATCTGCGCGACAGCGGTGACAGCATTTTAGCCATCAGCGGAATCTTCTCCGGCACTTTGTCGTGGCTGTTCCTGCAATTTGATGGCAGCGTACCGTTCACCGAACTGGTGGATCAGGCCTGGCAACAGGGGCTGACGGAGCCGGACCCGCGCGTCGATCTTTCCGGGCAGGACGTAATGCGCAAACTGGTGATTTTAGTGCGCGAAGCGGGTTATGACATCGAACCCAATCAGGTGCGGGTGGAATCACTGGTGCCTGCTGGCAGTGAAGCGGGGTCGATCGATCAGTTTTTTGAAAATGGCGATTCGCTCAACGAGCAGATGGTACAGCGTCTGGAAGCGGCGCAGGAAATGGGGTTGGTGCTGCGTCACGTAGCGCGTTTCGATGTTAGCGGCAAAGCGCGTGTGGGCGTGGAAGCGGTGCGACCGGATCATCCGCTGGCTTCCCTGCTGCCGTGTGACAACGTCTTCGCGATCGAAAGCCGATGGTATCGCGACAACCCGCTGGTGATTCGCGGGCCGGGTGCCGGGCGCGATGTAACGGCCGGGGCGATTCAGTCGGATCTCAACCGATTGGCGCAATTGCTGTAGTAAACGCCTCTGAAACAGGGCGGCCTTTGGCCGCTCAGATTGATGACAAAACCATGTTGCCCCTCATCATCCTCGGCGAAAGCCGGGGATCTCTGTGAGAAGAAACGCGTTTCACCTGCAAGAGATTCCTGTCTGCGCGGAAATGACCGTTTTAGATATGTTTATTAGCTACCTCAGTGGCCCTCTCCGCTGAGGTGCTTTACTTGTCACTGAAATGTCATGGCGTTAACACGTCGTTGACATCATTACCCCGGACAATCGGCTGCATCGAGAGGTTTGTTTGGGTGCACAGGTGTGCAAAATAGAAGGATCGGAGATTGCCCGCCGTGTGACCCAGCTTGAAAACATGCTGGGACTGAGCGGATTGGGGTCGCGTAAACCGGCATAGCTCTCCGGCGGCCAGCGTCAGCGCGTCGCTCTGTGGTGAGCATTGGCGATACATCCAGACATCTTGCTGCTTGATGAGCCCCTCTCCAATCTGGATACCCGCATTCGCTTGCAACTGCGCGACGAGATTCGCGCTTTGCAGCAGCGTTTGGGCCTTACGGCCATTCACGTGACCCACGATCGTGAAGAAGCCATGGTGATGGCGGATCGTATCGTCATCCTGCACCAAGGACGCGTGATGCAGTCGGGCAGTCCGCAACAGGTTTACCACAACCTGGCCAGCGCCTTTATCGCGGCGTTTATGGGGGCTGAAAACCAACTGATGCTGGAAGCCTACTATGACGGCGATCGGTTGACGCTGAGTGGCGATGAGCAGGGTGCGGCGTTGCAACCCGGCACGGTGGAGGCGCGCTTTCGTGCCGAAGCCGCACAGCTCTACGATGCGACACAGGCGCCGCCTGCTGCTCCCGGCATGCTGGTGCGTCAGGGCACCGTGTTGGCGCAAAGCTATCCGGGTGGTCATTGGCAGCACACGGTTGTCAGCGGGATATGGCGGATGCAGGTGCATGCCTCTGCGCCTTATGACGTTGGTCAGCGCGTAGAGGTGCAGATCCCGGCTGAGGCGCTATTCCTGTTTCCTGCATCTGACACGCCAGCCCCGTTCGCTTCAACATCACTGGCTTGTGCTTCTCACGATTCGCTTCCCGGCCTGACTACCCAATCTTATACTGGAGCCCACTGACATGAAACGCATTTTTGCTGTAACGCTCATGATGAGCGCTTCACTTTCTGCTGCGCAGGCGCAAGAGCTGACCGTGTTGACGGCTGGCGATCAAAACATGGTCGATTATGTGAACGACTATCTGGGGCCGCTGTTTGAGTAACAGCATCCTAGCGTCAAACTCAGAGCCGTCGGCACTGGACCTGGCGATGCTGGCTCGCAGAAGATCATTGAGCGCTTTAACGCGCAGCAAGCCGCCGGCAGCAAAGTCTGGGATACCGGCGTTGCCGTGGTGCATGAAAAATTTGTCTGCCCGATGGTGAAGGAAAGCCAACTGCTGCAATACCGTGATGCGATCGTGAGTGGCAAGTTAATCACTATGGCGGCGGCAGATAAAGCGTTAGGCAGTGATGTCAAAGGCTATGTGATGCCGATGTTCAGCAGCCAAACCACACTGGCCTATAACCCGACGCTGGGTCGAACCCACCGAAAAGCTATGACGAACTGCAACAGTGGGCGGCAGCCCACCCAAAACAGTTCGGCTATAACGGCATTAAAGGAGGCGCTTCGGGCGTCAGCTTTGTGATGGGATGGGTTTACGCTTACGGTGGCGGTGCCAATAAGCTGATGAACGGCCCCTTTGAAGAAGCGGAAGTACAGAAATGGCAACCGGCTTTTGATCGCCTGAAAGCCTTCAATAAAAACGTCACCCTGACGCCGGGAAATGCGGGTACGCTGGATATGCTCAGTCGGGGTGAGATTGCCATCGGCCCAGTGTGGGTAGACATGTCCTACTCGTGGAAAGCGAACGGCCAGTTGCCGGATAACTTTAAACTTCTGCTGCCTGCACCGGGTATGCCTGGCCAGCCGATGCACTACGTGATCCCGGCACAAGCCCCCAATCGTGAACTGGCCCATCAGTTTGTCGAACTGGCGACCAGCCCGAAAGTACAGGCGCAGGGCATTGTTGAGCGCTTCAACTGGTATCCGGGTATCGATGCCAAATACGTTTAATCGGAACTGAAGCCGGAAGTCTGGCAGCGTCTGTTTACCGATATTTCACCGCAGGATCTGGCGACCAAAGGAAAAACTTTCCCCATCGCACCGTATAACGCCGCGATCCTCAATGCTTATGAGCGCGCGATGGCGCAGCAATCGCCCGCATTATTGACCTGATTTATTGATAGCATCCTTCCCGGCCTGTCTGGCCGGGAAGGGGAGAACAGCATGTTACCACTCCCTTCTTTTTCTTCTCGTCTGGCTGGTATTGCGCTGGTACTGCCTGCACTACTGGTGGTGGCGCTGTGCTTTATCGCTCCGCTCGGACTGTCCGTTTGCGGCGCCTTTGTCAGCGAGCAGGGCATCGGTGGTGCCAATTTTGTTACCGCGTTGGCGCTCTACAACCCGGATATTTTGTTTACGTTGCTGATCGTTGGCGTGTCTACGTTACTGATTGGCCTGTTTTCCGTGTTGATCGGCGGTTACTTGACGCTGGGTGAAAATCTGCGTTGGGTCGCACTGCTGCGCTGGGTTTATCGCTGGCCGCTGTTTATTCCATTTATTGTCACCGGACAGATTTTACGCACCTTTCTGGCCAAAAACGGCTGGCTAAACGGGGCATTGGATATGGTGGGCATCGTCGATATCGCCAGAGCCAGCAACTGGCTTGACTGGCGCGGTATCGTGTTTGCCTTTGTCTGGAAACAGACGCCGTTTGTGGCGCTGCTGGTATCTGGCGCAATGGCATCACTGGACCGCGGGACGATGGAGTCAGCGCACAATCTTGGCGCGGGTCGGCTGCGAATTCTGTTCGAAATTGTGGTGCCGCAGGTGTGGCACACGTTGCTGACCGGCTTGATTCTGTCTTTCGTGACCATGATGTCGGTGCTGTCGGTGCCGCTGATGATCAATGCGCAATCCCCAACGCTGCTGAGCGACAATATTGCCTTTCGTATCAACGCCTATGGTGATTACGGCGTGGCGAATGCGCTGGGTGCCATTTCGCTGCTGATGACGGGCGGTATTTGCGATTATCTATCTGCGTATCAGCATGAGGGAGAAATCATGAGGCTCATATTGGGGTGGATTGTTCCGGCGCTTATGCTGGGCGTTATGATTTTTCTCATCTTTGGTCCGTTAGCTAACTTGCTGATGTGGGCCATGGCGGAAAAATGGTTTTATCCGCACCTGTTGCCCACTGAATGGGGTTTTGCTTTTTGGCGGCGCGTATTCTCTGCGCGCAGCGTTGCCTGGGAAGCACTGTGCAATAGTGTGCTGGTGGCGATATGCACGGTGCTGGCCTCGCTGGCGCTGGCTATTCCCGCCGGGTATGCACTGGCGCGGCTGGCGTTGCCTGCGCGCGGCGTTATTCTGCTGATTTTTCTGATTCCACAAGCGTTTCCCAATCTGACGGTATACGTGAATATCGCTCAGTCGTGTATTCAATATGTTGATTGCAGTGTGAAATGTCCGGTTTTGGATGTGGAATACAGTGGCTAAAGTTGATGTAAGATGCCCGTTTTGTGAACAGACATCTCCTGTGAAAAAACACGGTTATGGCAAAAGTGGCCATC
>NZ_JAHWCO010000725.1:0-2418 GCF_020054415.1 Candidatus Symbiopectobacterium sp.
AAATGTGCTGTGGGCGTACGCCGATGGCCACTTTACTCGATGGAAAACGGATCTGGGCAGAAAAGAATCTGAACCAGATGTAATCTGACAGACACCTGTATAAATAATCGGTAACTGTCAGATCAGGTCTGAGCTAGTACACCTAAGATCATTTGATGACGGCTATGCTGTGTCGCGATCTTGCTGAAGAGATTGTGATGTTGCGCCATGAGTTCGCCGGTGCAGCCTGAGCAGCATAACGCCAGGTTGCGCTAGTCTTGATCCAACTGTGCAGCCACGTAGAGCAGAAAGCGATCCTCAAAATTCGCCAGGTTCAGTCCCGTCAGTTCAGCAATGCGCCGCAAGCGGTATTCAAGCGTATTTTTATGAATAAACAGCGCCTTGGCTGTCTCACCGGCCTGCTGATTATGGCGAAACCAGGTATGCAATGTTTTTCGAAACACCCCGTTGCCGTCATTGGTTTTTAGCCGCTGCAACGGGCTTACCAACTCTGCTGCTTGCCAGCCATCGCGCAGGCTATCAAGCAGCACTGGCAGTTTTATGTCCTGATAGCAGAAGCAATGCACATCAGGCATCCGCTGCTTGCCTACACTGATGGTGGTTTTCGCTGTGTGATAAGAGCGCACCACGCCCCCTTCCTGCGGAAAAAAGTTTCCCAGCGCCAGGCGTACTTTTAGCGGGCTGCCCTGCTGTAAACGCTGATAGAGCTGTGTCATGCGGCGCTTATGCTCTTCGGGTTCCCAGCGCTCCGCATACAGATAAGCGGGTTTCAACACCACCATTTCGGTGAGTGACACAATCGCCATCAGATCGTCTTTACCGGTTTCCATCAGCAAAGACTGCAACTGCTGCAATTCGCTCATTGCCGTGCTGACACCGAGCTGGCCGCTGTCCAGTTCCACCACCATGGCGACACGTGGCAATGTCAGATCGACGCCCAAACGTTGCGCCCACTCCTGCATGGTGGCTGAGTAGCTGTCGTTACGTACCATGCTTAACACCAGCTCTTCTCGCAGGCGGCTGTTTTGCGCCAACAGTTGCAGCAAATGAGCCTGTTCCAGCATCATTTCCGCAGTCATACACACCAGCTCGCCAAATTGCAGCAGACCATCGGGATCGCCGGTCAGGCCAATGACGCCGACGATTTGGTTATTTAACCGCAGCGGCAGGTTCAGGCCGGGCCTGACACCGTGCAGCGTATGCATTGACGCATCATCAATCGAAACGACGCGTTGCTGACTGAGCGCTAATAGCGCCCCTTCGTGGATTTCACCAATACGTTCGCGATCGCCGCTGCCAATAATACGACCTCTGGCATCCATAACATTGATATTAAAGTCAATAATTTTCATGGTGCGTTCAACGATCGAATAAGCTAATTTCGCGTCGAAATCATAATCTGTCATTTACTATTCCCCTAGTGCAGGGCTTTGTTGAATAATAGGTAATCATGCTGTTTTTCCATGCCAGTTTTGGCTGAAAATGCTTGTCATCTCCGGTGTACACTTTTCTCATGATGCCTAACTGCATGATTTTACGTTGCGAGGATCCGTCGTTTTACTGTGCTGCCGGCATAAAATCTATTTATTCAACAAAGCCCATCGCTATCCATTCCAGCAACAGACGTTTGCTGTGTTCGTCATACCTGCGGTTCCAGAGTTCCCGGGCCAGCTCCTTCATTGCCCAGCAACGGTTGGTATCAGGCAGTACCTTCTGCGCTGCTTCCAGTCTTTCTGCTATTCGACCATGACGTTTATGGCAGCCGTACAACCACAGATAACGGGAACGATGTGCTCTTTTTCGTATCGGTAGCGGGATGGTTTTCATTTCTAACTGTCGTGTTTTATCTACGACGGCACAGAGCATTTTCGCTACATGGAAGTGGTCGAACGCGATCTTCTCCACCGCGTTAGGCAGATGATTCGACCTGGCGGTCACCCAGACTCTGGAGATAGCCAGCAAGACTTTCAACACCGCAATCATCTTTGAGCTCCAGTGCCTGTCCCTGAGTATCAGAGATAACGGTGACGTACTGATGCCCCTTTTTGAAAGCGATCTCGTCAACACAGAGATGACGCGCGGCCTGTGGTATTTTTCGACGGTCCAGTCCACGCTTAACCGCCCGTTGCATAATGTTATCGACAGCATTCCAGCTCAGCCTCCGATGTTTCCTGACGGCATCCACGGTGCTGATTTTCAGCCATGAGATAACGAATGACTCGAACAACAGCGTATACCGGCTACCGGGGCTAGCCCATGAAACAGGCTGCGTCTGGCAGCCATGCTCCGGGCACATAATGCGGGGTACATCAGCTTCGACTATTGTCGCGAACTGGCAGGTATCGAGATGGCGCCATTTACGATGTCGGTGATCGTGAATAGGACAGTGTTTCCCGCAGGTTGGACAGGTTAACTGAG
>NZ_JAHWCO010000093.1:0-6196 GCF_020054415.1 Candidatus Symbiopectobacterium sp.
CGAGCGTCTTGCGATTGAGCCGTTGCAATCGGTTACGCAGTGTCAGATGTGTACGCTCAATACGCCGTGTATACAGCTTGCTAACAATGTGTTTTACTTTTGGAAGTTCGTCGTTGTAAGCCCTGTAGCCATCCGTGTTTGCATGACTGACGACGGTAACGCTGATGGTCACTTTTGCCATAACCGTGTTTTTTCACAGGAGATGTCTGTTCACAAAACGGGCATCTTACATCAACTTTAGCCACTGTATTCCACATCCAAAACAGGACATTTCACACTGCAATCAACATATTGAATACACGACCATTACACTGGAAAATGGACTGCACCAGAAACGCACCGATACGGCGCTGGGTGCCTTTCTCCGGCGTAGAATCATAGGCCTCAGCGATAGAACGGAACAGCGGAGTGATGATCCCACCACAGCGCGCCGAGGTGGAGGGCATCGCTGGGGCAAATAGCAGATCAGTGAACACCAGACCATAAGCCAGGCCGAGCGAGCTGTTACCCAGTTTTCTGATGAACAGCAAACCGATGCGGCGGCCAAAACCGGTTTTGATAAAGCCGCGCGAGATAAAGAAGGCACAGGCGATCATCCAGATGGTAGGGTCGCTAAACCCGGCCAATACGTCTTTAATCGAGAGCAAACCAAGGATCGCCACGGACGTCAAACTGAACATCGCCATGGCACCGAGGGGATACGGAGAGAGGATAAGACCAATAACGGTGGCAATGAAGATAGCCATTAGATGCCAGGCATCAGGCTTGACGCCCTCCGGCACGGGTAATAACCATAACGCGACAGCAATACCGATAATGGGCTTTGTTGAGTAAATAGAACTTTTGGGTAATCATCGGAGCAGATCACCACAGTTGTTTCAAAATCAGGTATCCATGGCAAAACAAAATTTTAAAATCACCAACTGGCCCTCTTATAACAAGGCCATCAAGCAGCGCGGTTCTCTAACCGTATGGCTAGATGAATCAGCCATTGCTGCATGGACGGAAAAAAACACTACTGAACGGCGTGGACGACCGCTCCACTACTCAGATATGGCCATCACCGCAGTCCTGATGATGAAACGCGTGTTTGGCCTTTCATTGAGGGTTTTACAGGGCTTTGTTGACTCGATTTTTAAACTGATTAAATTGTCGCTGCATTATCCAGACTATTCTCTGCTCAGCAAGCGAGCAAAGACAGTGAACATCAGCATAAAAACGCCAACCCGTGGTGAAATCTCACATCTGGTCATTGATGGAACCGGCCTGAAGGTCTTTGGCGAAGGCGAATGGAAAGTCCGGCAGCATGGCTCGGTGGCTGAAACGGCCATGTTCCGGTTCAAAAGGCTTCTGGGTGGTCATCTAAGTCTGAGAGACTACGATGCTCAGGTGGGTGAAGCCATGGCCATGGTCAAAGCGCTTAACCGGATCACGCTATCAGGAATGCCGAACAATATTCGCATCACGTAACAATCGACCCGTATGGGGCGCAGTCGTTACAAGTTCTGATTTATTCAACAAAGCCCCTACCAACGTCAAACGCGCTGGATACGGAGCAACCCGCATCATCCGCACTATTGGGTATCGTGCGCTAGCAGCACACGGACAACACTAAACAATAACGGCCAAAATGCGTGGCCGTTCAGATTGCTTACACGTCTGTTTAGGCAACTACCTCTCGTAGGCCACCGCATACAGCAGAGCACGACGCTGATGTTTCTGTTGCAGATAACGGGCATAGTGAATATGCCGATAAGTGCGTGACTGTGCTTCCAACCAACGGCCCCTGCGCCGCTGAACCTGGCGTAACATGCGCCACCGGATCACTTCATTTCTGCTGCGTCTCATGACAATACTCTTTATCGAAAACGGGAGGGGGTGCGACGTGGTAGTATAGCGCGTTCTCAGGTCAATCCAAGCGTCGTGCTCTTTTTGCTGTGTCTGTACCGGCAATTTCTTCCTATTCTATTCAGACGAAAGGAATTTCCTCTTTTGGCAAACTATGCGTACACTTTATGTCAATCGTGTGCCGAAGGGATCTGTGCGCTGCTATGACGACTTTTTACACTCTGTTTAGTTGGCTACTGGTTCTGGGTTACTGGCTGCTGATCGCTGGCGTTACGCTTCGTGTCTTGATGAAGCGCCGTGCGGTTCCTTCTGCAATGGCCTGGTTGCTGGTCATCTATATTCTGCCGCTGGTCGGTATCATCGCCTACCTTTCGTTTGGCGAGCTGCATCTGGGTAAGCGACGCGCCGAACGCGCCAGTCGCATGTGGCCATCAACGGCTAAATGGCTGCGGGAGTTGGCTGAGTATCGGCAGATCTTCGCCACTGAAAACAGTAAAGTGGCGCGCTCACTGTTCCAACTGTGCGAACGTCGTCAGGGAATCGGTGGTATCAAGGGAAACCAGTTGCAGTTGCTGACCACATTTGAAGATACCATCAAAGGGCTGGTGCGGGATATTGATCTGGCACGCAGCGACATTGAGATGGTGTTTTACATCTGGCAACCCGGCGGACTGGTTGAACAGGTCACTACTGCCTTGAAGAAAGCGGCTCAGCGCGGTGTAACCTGCAGAATTTTGCTCGATTCTGCGGGCAGCGTCGATTTCTTTCACAGCACCTATCCCTCAAAGATTCGCGAGGCAGGGATTGAGGTAGTGGAAGCCCTCAAGGTAAACCTGTTCCGTGCTTTTCTGCGTCGCATGGATTTGCGACAGCACCGCAAAGTGGTCCTGATTGATAACCGGATTGCCTATACCGGCAGCATGAACATGGTCGATCCACGCTTTTTCAAACAGGATGTAGGCGTCGGCCAGTGGGTCGATTTGATGGCTCGTATTGAAGGTCCGATCACCACCACCATGGGTATTATCTATTGCTGCGACTGGGAAATGGAAACGGGTCAACGCCTGCCGCCGCCGCCGCCAGATGTCGGTTTGATGCCGTTCGAGCAGGAGCGCGGGCATGCTGTGCAGGTGATTGCATCAGGTCCGGGCTACCCCGAAGACATGATCCACCAAGCGTTGCTGACGGCCGTCTACTCCGCACGACACCAGTTGATCATGACCACGCCCTACTTCGTCCCCAGTGACGATCTGCTGTACGCTATCTGCACGGCGGCACAGCGCGGCGTCGATGTCAGCATTATCCTGCCGCACAAAAACGACTCCGTCTTGGTCGGTTGGGCCAGCCGCGCGTTTTTCAATGAATTATTTGCCGCAGGGGTAAAAATCTATCAGTTTCAAGATGGATTACTGCACACCAAAAGCGTGTTAGTCGACGGGCAACTCAGTCTGGTAGGCACCGTCAACCTGGACATGCGCAGCCTGTGGCTCAATTTTGAAATCACGCTGGTGATCGACGATGACGGTTTCGGCAGCGATCTGGCCTGCGTACAGGAAGATTACATCGCTCGCTCACGCCTGATGGATGAAAGCAAATGGCAACAGCGTCCTTACTGGCAGCGTATTGTCGAGCGCCTGTTTTACTTTTTCAGCCCATTTTTGTGATGCTCTTGTTCCCGACAATCGCCGTGCGTTGCGCTGTCAATAGACGAGCCGTCATGTTCTAATAGTGCCATTACTGAATCTATGGAAATGCCTTATGGACCTGAACAACCGTCTTACGGAAGATGAAACGCTCGAGCAAGCTTACGATATCTTTCTTGAACTGGCGTCTGAGAACCTCGATCCGGCGGATATCATCCTGTTCAATCTTCAATTTGAGGAGCGCGGTGGTGCAGAATTATTTGATCCCAACGAGGACTGGCAAGAGCATGTCGATGTCGATTTGAATCCCGACTTTTTTGCAGAAGTGGTGATTGGATTAGCGGAAAAAGATGGCGACCCGATCAACGACGTGTTTGCGCGTATTTTGATTTGCCGTGAAAAAGACAACAAGATGTGCCATATCTTGTGGCGTGAGTAACCCCTCTCCCTAACGGCCTGCTGATTTTTATGATCAGCCTTGTAGCGTATCGACCTTCAGGCACGATACCGCATGGGTAAAATTGCCTTCCAGCAATAGGCGCGTTTTGACACAGGTTTCACTGGATATCGGACAGCGGATGCAAAACACGCAGCCGGCGGGTGGGTTAATCGGTGAAGACAACTCCCCCTCCAACAGTTGTATCCGTTTGCCACGCTCTTTGTCAGGATCGGTGATCGGCACCGCCGACATCAGCGCCTGGGTGTAAGGGTGTAATGGATTGCCAAACAAGGCGTCATCGGTTGCCAGTTCCACGGAGTGACCGAGATACATCACCAGTACGCGATCGGAGATGTGTTTAACAACCGAAAGATCGTGCGCAATAAAAATCAGCGACAGCCGCATTTCCTTCTGCAATTGCCGCAGCAAATTCACCACCTGCGCCTGAATCGACACATCGAGCGCCGATACGGGCTCATCACAAATAATCCGCTTGGGGCGTAAAATCAACGCCCGGGCAATACCGATGCGCTGACACTGGCCGCCAGAAAACTCGTGAGGATAGCGGTTAATCTGGTTAGGCAGTAACCCCACCTTCTGCATCATATTTTTGACGCGATCGTTGATCACTTGCCGGAACAGATCGTCACGATAAGTACGCAGTGGCTCGGCGATGATCTCACCCACTGTCATACGCGGGTTAAGCGAAGCCAGCGGGTCTTGAAAAATCATTTGAATATCGTTGCGAACGTGACGCCATCCCTCCTGATGGATGTGGCACAAATCCTGCCCCAGCCAGCAAATCTGCCCGCTGGTGGCTTTCACCAATCCAATAATGGCGCGCTAGGGTGGATTTACCACAACCCGATTCACCGACAATACCCAGCGTTTCGCCTTCATAGAGGCAAAATGTGACGCCATCTACCGCTCTAAGCGACTGTGCGGGTTGCCAAAACCATTTTTTGCGCGCATTGACGGCGAAGTGCACACTGAGGTCACGCACGTCTAGGATGACGCGTTTCTCCTGTTGATTAGTCATAGCACCTCCTACACCGCGCGAAAACAGGCCCGCATCCGACCCGCATCAAACGTGGTCAATGCGGGCACCTCCTGACAGCGTTCCATGGCGTAGGGACACCGGGGAAAGAATTGACATCCCTGCGGTAAATGCAACAGATTGGGCGGATTACCGGGGATTGTGGCCAGCGTCTCGTCACTGACATCCAGACGGGGCACGTCATTAAGCAACCCTACCGAATAAGGGTGAGAGGGACGATAAAAGACATCGCGCGCGCTGCCATATTCCATAGTGCGACCCGCATACATCACCAACACCTTGTCAAAAATGCCCGCCACCACGCCTAAATCGTGAGTAATCATGATGATGGAGGTGTTAAATTCCCGTTTTAAATCCGCAAGCAATGTCATCATTTGCGCCTGTACGGTGACATCCAGCGCCGTAGTCGGCTCATCGGCGATCAGCAGTTTGGGCTGACACAGCAGCGCCATGGCAATCATGACACGCTGACGCATCCCCCCCGAAAACTCATGGGGATACATTTTCATGCGCTGGCGTGCCTCTGGCATTCGCACCGCATCCAGCATATTCACCGCACCGTCAAACGCCTCGCTACGACTGCACCCTTGATGAAACATCAGGACTTCCATCAACTGCTCCCCAACGCGCATATAGGGATTAAGCGAGGTCACCGGATCCTGAAAAATCATGGCGATCTCTTTCGCCCGCAGCTTGTTCAGCGATTTTTCTGGCAGATTGAGAATTTCATGCCCCATGAAGCGGGCCGAACCGCTGGCCTGTCCATTTGTCGCCAGCAACCCCATCAGCGCAAACGCGGCCTGCGATTTTCCCGAGCCGGATTCTCCGACAATGCCCAGCGTTTCACCCTGTTCCACAGTAAACGTCAGCGCGTTCACCGCAGTGACATCCCCTTCCTCGGTAGCAAACCGCACGCTGAGATCCGTGACGCTGAGTAACGGGTGCAGCGCGCGCAGGTTATTCCCTTTCTGTTATGCATGTTTCGCAATCATAGCTGCACCTCAACGATCCTTCGGGTCCAAGGCATCCCGTAAGCCATCGCCGATAAAATTAAAACAAAACAGAGTGACAACGGCTTTGTTGAATAAATAGAACTTTTGGGTAATCATCGGAGCAGATCACCACAGTTGTTTCAAAATCAGGTCTCCATGGCAAAACAAAATTTTAAAATCACCAACTGGCCCTCTTATAACAAGGCCCTCAAGCAGC
>NZ_JAHWCO010000706.1:0-1571 GCF_020054415.1 Candidatus Symbiopectobacterium sp.
AAATGTGCTGTGGGCGTACGCCGATGGCCACTTTACTCGATGGAAAACGGATCTGGGCAGAAAAGAATCTGAACCAGATGTAATCTGACAGACACCTGTATAAATAATCGGTAACTGTCAGATCAGGTCTGAGCTAGTACAATTTATACGCTGGTGGATAAAGGCTACCTTGAAATCGCCAATCCCCGTTTCAAATCTTTCCGTCTGGGGCTTAAATTGTTCCAGACCGGTGCGGTTTATTTCGATCAAACGCAGTTTCATGAAGCAGCGCGTTCCGTGCTGAAAGAGTTGGCTGCCAGCGCGCAGGAAACATCGTTCCTGGCGATGGAAAACGACGGTATGCTGGTCTATCTGGATAAAGTGGAGAGTGCTGCATCAGTGCGCACATCTGCGCTCATCGGTTCCAATAACCCACTTTATTGTACCGGCCTTGGCAAGGCGCTGCTGGCGACCATGCCGGATGAACAGGTCAAAGCCATTCTCGATAAAACCGGTGGTTTGCAGCCGATTACCCCCTTCACCGTGACGGATGAAGCGCTTTTTTTAGGCGTGCTGAACGAAGCGCGTCAGCGCGGCTACGTGATTGATGATCGTGAGCATAACGCGGAAGTCTTTTGTGTCGCGGCACCTATTTATAACGCGCGAGGTAAGGTGCAAGCGGCGCTGAGTATTGCCAGCCTGTTTTCCAAAGTAAAAGACGACCCTGAACGCATTGTCGAACTGGGGTCGCTGATCTCAACGGCGGCGCTGACGCTATCACGTCGTATCTGTTTTCGCGGTGAACATCTGTATCAGGAGTTTCGTTAAGTCAGCCGTGTGTGTTCGCACGTGATGGAGTGTTGTGATCTCGTCTCCCATAAAGCTCATTGAAAAGAAACTGCTGTCCGATAACTGGTATGTGCTGCATAACTACACGTTCGATCTGCAACGTAAATGCGGCGGTGTGGTGCGACAACGGCGCGAAGTTTATGACAAAGGCGACGGTGCTACCATTCTGCTCTATAACAGGGATAAAAAGACGGTAGTGCTGACGCGCCAATTTCGTATCCCGACTTACCTCAACGATAATGAGAGCGGCATGCTGTTGGAAACCTGCGCGGGATTGCTGGATGCGTTGTCGCCGGAAGTGTGCATCCGTAAGGAAGTCATGGAGGAAACCTGCTATCGTATCGAGCAGGTCGAAAAATTGTTTGAAGCCTACATGTCGCCCGGTAGCGTGACGGAAAAGGTGCATTTTTTTGCCGCAGAATACGCGCCTTCCCAACGTCTGGCGCTCGGAGGCGGCGTGGAAGATGAAGACATTGAGGTTATCGAACGGCTTTGTTGAATAAATCAGAACTTGTAACGACTGCGCCCCATACGGGTCGATTGTTACGTGATGCGAATACTGTTCGGCATTCCTAATAGCGTGATCCTGTTAAGCGCTTTGACCATGGTCATGGCTTCACCCACCTGAGCATCGTAGTCTCTCAGACTTAGATGACCACCCAGAAGCCTTTTGAACCGGAACATGGCCGTTTCAGCCACTGAGCGCCGGTGATAGCCCACTTTCTTTTTCCAGATATCGTTAC
>NZ_JAHWCO010000511.1:0-1774 GCF_020054415.1 Candidatus Symbiopectobacterium sp.
CCGAGGCAACGCGTCCGCGTTGCTCACATCAACGGCCAACTTCGGTACAATCTTCCACTGCTTCAACCGGGTCAGGCTCGGTGAATCCTCGCCCACCACCGAGTCAAACAGCCCACGGATACTCAGCATTTCCTCACCGTACTGATTCAGTACCTCTGCCGGCTGATACCAGGTGCGTACCGCCAACGCATCACGTTTGACCTGTGGCCCGCCCTGGGCATTGACATACCCCGCACAGTCCTGCGCATTGGCCACCTCGTGACAGGCGGCAAACTCCACACTCAGGCCGCGGGCGGTTTCACTGTCATTCATCCGTCGCAACTCCCGCCACACCGTTACCGGAACACTGCCGATAAACTGAAACTGGCGAATGCCCCAGAGCGAAGACCAGGCGGTAGTGTGCTGCGCGTGATCCTTTAACGGCTTGCCGCTTTCGTCATCGGTTTCACCGTCCAGGGCGTAGCCGTCGATGTTTTTCGAAATGTATTTCGCGACATAACCGGTGGCGCTGCCTTTTTCTGGATCGATAGCTTTTGCGTCAAACCGGGCGTTTGCAGCGGCGGCACTCCGTAACTCCTCGCCGCCTTCCGCCGTGGCATACTCACGCAGAATGTCCCGGATGCGATCCATCTCTTCCGGGAGGGCAAACACCAATAAATGGGCATGTGGCGTGCCGTCATGGTGTGGCTCAGCAACCCGCATACCAAAAACGCGCAGCCCTTGGCGGTGGCATTTGGCGCGGGCGCAGGCCCAGACACCATTGAGGTAACGTTGAGTGTCTGCCGGGCTGGCACCGTTCCATTTACGGTTAACCCGTCCATTTTCCAGCGTGGCGTGATAGCTTGAGGGCGCGGTAATGGTGATAAATTCGCCAACATAACCCTGAGAATTGGCGATATCTTCATACCCCCGAATGCGTACCATCAGTTGAGTAAGCCGGATGGTGGGATTGGCCTGACTGGCAGCATAGCCGTCCATCAGGTTGATGCGGTTGCCCTCCTCATCTTCCAGATCCATGCTTTTGCGCCACTCGTTGGTGCGCCGCCGCTGCTCGTGCCAGTCACGCAAGGCGGTTGTGCTGACGTTCGGGGACGCATGCTTATGCACATACCCCATGGCGATGACCAGATGTTCACACCAGCGTTTGGCGGTACGACGCAGGCTGTTCAGCCACCACCGCGCATCACTCATTCGCCGGATGGCGGGCTGGGCATCAAAGGGAACGAAACATTTTTCCAGCTTGTCCCAGAGCGGCGGCGGTGCACCCAGCAAGCGGGTGATTCGGGCCAGATGGTGGTAATGGTCATGGACGATGCGCCATTCGCTGTTATCACCTTGCGCCTGCGTCAGACTTGCCAGTTCGGTGGCGGCAAAATGAGCCACGACATCAGCCAGGGACTTGAGCGCCTGGCTGTCCAGGTCGGGCAGGCGGTTACGCTGGGTACGCAGGCGCAAAAAGGCCACCACTCCATTGTGTTGGAGGAGATTGTGTTGCGCGTTTGCCAAACAGGGCACAGAAATCGTCATCGGTTATCTCATCCAAGCGGTAGCTGGCGTCCACACGCGCAATGCGCGGCAACATCACCTTAACCACGGACTCGGTTAACCAGCGGCGGGCACTGTCACTGCCCTTTTGTTTTTCGCGCTGGTCGAAGCGCCAGTAAAGGCTGGCGCTGACGCTTTCCAACTGGCTATAGACCTACTTTTTCGCCTGAAGATAGTCTTCCTGACGGCGTGCGGCGCGGTGCATCTCCTCATGGGTCGGGATACCGCG
>NZ_JAHWCO010000128.1:0-1437 GCF_020054415.1 Candidatus Symbiopectobacterium sp.
ACCGCGCTGCTTTAGGGCCTTGTTATAAGAGGGCCAGTTGGTGATTTTAAAATTTTGTTTTGCCATGGAGACCTGATTTTGAAACAACTGTGGTGATCTGCTCCGATGATTACCCAAAAGTTCTATTTATTCAACAAAGCCTGTAATCGTACACTTTTCCGACCGGGATCTTGTGGTAATACACCAGCGAGCCCGCGTTGAGCGACCCTAAATCATCGGCATGAAGATGGACCAACAACTCCCCACTGTTAACCCGATATTTCGGTTGGGTATCCAGCGCAGAAAAGTGCGCTTGCGGCTCGCCGGGGCTGGGCATCATACCGATATAGTTACCACCAACCAGGGCATCAAGGCCGGAAACGCCCGCCAGTGAGGCTTTGGGAGTTACCAGCCAGAATTTAGTCCCGCTGCGTAACGCTTCTTTCATGTCGCTCTTAATACTGGCTTCCACCTGGATGGTACGCAGGTCTTCGCTCAGCGAGATGTTTTGTACCGTCCCGATTTCGACGCCTTGATAACGCACTGGGGTTCTACCAGCCACAATGCCGTCAGAAGAAATAAAATCAATGGTGACCGTGGTGCCACGTTCTTGCTGATTGGTATAGAGCAACCAGCCGGCAATCATCAGTGCAATAAAGGGCAGCAGCCAGAACGGCGATATACGACGCTTATGCTTGATCGCGGTTCGTGTTGATTCGGGTGTTGTTGAATCGTGTTCCATGGGTATCCCACATTAATCGGCTATCCAGCCATTCCGCAGCGAGAATAGTCAAAATAACGGCCGCACCGAAATAGAAGGCCGCCGGGACTAAGGTAAAAGCCAACAGTTGGTCGCGGTTTACCAGCGACATCATCAAAGCGATGAAGAACAGATCCAGCATTGACCAGCGGCCAATCCAGATCATGGCACGTAACAGGCGCATGCGCGTCGTGATAGCGCGTTGTGCGCGCAGATGTATGCTCAACAGCAAGATGCTCAGCACGATAACCTTGGTGAAGGGCACCAGTATACTGGTGATAAAAACTACCGTCGCGACAGGCACATTGCCGTTTGCCAGCGAGATAATGCCTGAGAGGATGGTGTCCTCTTTGCGCGCGCCATTGACGTAGAGAATCGAGATGGGTAGCAGGATGTCCGGCACTAGAAATACGATGGCGCTGATCAATGCCGCACAGGATTTTTGCAGGCAGTGGCGCCGACGTGCTCGTAACGGGGTATGGCAGCGCGGGCAGCGTCCCCTAGGGTCTGGTGCGCTGGTAAAATGGCAGGCCAGGCACAGGCGATAACGTTCTGGGGGCTTTGTTGAATAATAGGGAATAATGCTGTTATGACACGCCTGTTTTGGATTAAAATGCTGATCGCTCCGGGATGCATCACCACGCTCTGGATTTAACATACTGATTTTACGTCAAGGGAATCCGCAGCCTTTATGGCTA
>NZ_JAHWCO010000437.1:0-2794 GCF_020054415.1 Candidatus Symbiopectobacterium sp.
ACCGCGCTGCTTTAGGGCCTTGTTATAAGAGGGCCAGTTGGTGATTTTAAAATTTTGTTTTGCCATGGAGACCTGATTTTGAAACAACTGTGGTGATCTGCTCCGATGATTACCCAAAAGTTCTATTTATTCAACAAAGCCATTGAGACGTTGCAATCGGTTACGCAGTGTCAGATGTGCACGCTCAATACGCTGTGTATACAGCTTGCTAACAATGTGTTTTACTTTTTGAAGTTCGTCGTTGTAAGCCCTGTAGCCATCCGTGTCTGCATGACTGACTACGGTAACGCTGATGGCCACTTTTGCCATAACCGTGTTTTTTCACAGGAGATCTCTGTTCACAAAACGGGCATCTTACATCAACTTTAGCCACTGTATTCCACATCCAAAACCGGACATTTCACACTGCAATCAACATATTGAATACACGACCCAATTTTTGCAAAAACCAACTAAATAAATTAATTACGTATTAATACAGGCATATTTTTCTTATTTTTTCTGAATGAATTTTGCTATGATTATCCTCAACATCTTTATCAATTGAGTAAGTTGTTATGGTAATTGTTTTTGTCAGCTGACGGAGAGAAGTTTTATTGAATGAGTTAAACTTTCGTGTTGTCGCCGCTAATCAGCATAAATAAATTTATCTTTTAGAGCCTATCCCAGTAGGCATAATTGGAGCTATCAGTTTGGTCACGGATAGCTTGCAGAAACCGGAGCGTACACAGAGTACGTGAATATTTCGAGCACTTACTAAGTGCCCAAATGTAAACATACTTAACGCATAATCAAAAATTAGTAATTTACTTATTCCTATTCAGAGGTAGTGAAAAATGATAAACAATTCAATATACATAAACAATCGCAAACGCTATAATAATGATAACATTGTAAACACAGAAAATATCACTTTTAAAAAAAAACATTGCATGATGTTAAAGATATTGTCACTCCACATATAATTTATCACAACCTCAAATCGAAAAATTTATTAAAACCCGATGTTCCGATGCTAGTGGAACCTAAAAAAAAAGGAAATCAGCAAAAGGATATAACGCAGATAGTCAAAACATTATCAATCATAGCAAATGAAAATAATTCCATCATAAAAGAAAATGGCCACGTAGATAATGTGGCTATAAATAAAAATTGCGATACTGTTTCTTACAGAAAAACATTATCAATCAGAGATAATAAAAAAGAAAGAAGCTATTTTTACATCATGTTATTGATGAATGACTTGATTTCAAGTTCAAAAATTATGGAAATAGAGAAGCAGGGAAAAATATTAAGTGTATTAAGACAAGAAAGTATTATTGATGAAAATAAAACAAGAATTTATGGATATGTTCAGAAGGCGTTTAACTTTATATCTGATATATCACCGTTTATAGCAGATATTATATCTCTTTTACTGTTAGGCTCTCCCGGTGTCGGTATCGTTTTAGCGGCAATAGATGCCGTAGATTTAATCTATAAATTAGCAACGGGAAATTCCTTTATAAAGGACATTGAAAAATTTTTATATGATAAAATTTTAAATCCGTTTGTTGAAAAAATAAATAATATTATTTTAGACACTTTAATTAAATTTGGAATTAAAGAAAATCAGGCTAGAATTATTGCAAAAGATTTATCTGAAATCATTACAGTCGCTTTCTTTATTACATCATTGAAATTAATAAAATGTGATATTATTTCAGATAGTAAAAATCTGATTAAGTTATTCTCGTCACTGGTTAATGTTATAGAAAAAAGATTTGACCTGGGAAAAGACATTTCAGAATTGATTAATATGATCGCCTCAGCACTGCTGAAGGAGGGGGAACAGTATGCTGATAAGTTATTCTCCGATCTGGGCAAGGAGATTAGCAAAATCTTTGAGGGGCTCCTCCCGCCGGATATGCTGAAAAAACTCGAAAGCGATATCAGTACGGCTATTGCCGATGTTAGGGGACCAATTACGGCCGCTCTGTCTGACTTTGTACGCAGTGTCACTGACACTATCAGCAAGGGTATCAGTGGCCAAGGGCTAGATACGCCAGCGCTAAAAAGCGCGCTGGCCACATTTGAAAGCCATATGGTAGCCGAGCTCCGTTCGACAGTGCACAAACTGCTCAGCAGCGCCGCCGCAGACATTCTGAATGAGGGGGTACAGAAGGACAGTTTCAGTATTTCCAATCATATATCCTTCTTGGAGTTACGCCCTAAATCAGCTGACAATGACAGCATGCAAAAGTCAATTACTTTAATAGAAAACTATATAAATAGTAAAATAGAACAGAATAACAAGGAGATATGCAATGAAATTAATTATAACGAAACAAACAGGATAATATCATTGCTTAAAAAGCATGAAAATAACAATGAATTAATGATAAATAAATCATTAATGGATCCTGTTTAAGATTTTGTGTAAATGCCTTTCCTCAGAAGTGACCGTCAAGGCGGTCACCGAACTCGATAATAAAGCGGCTCATTGCCATACGCCAGTCCCGTAGTGGCATCGTCCATTTCTGTGAGGCAGCCCGGATTGCCAGCCACACGACTTTTTTCACTGCATCGTCCGTCGGGAACACCTTGCGTTTTTTTATTGCATGCCGGATCACACTGTTCAGCGACTCGATGGCGTTGGTTGTATAGATGACTTTGCGGATGTCTGCCGGGTAAGCGAAGAACGTCGCCAGGTTAGCCAAGTTTGTCTGCCAGCTCCGGCTTATCTGCGGATAGCTGCTGTCCCAGGCACTGTCGAACGCTTCCAGCGCCTGCAGACCTGCTTCTTCTCTGGGGG
>NZ_JAHWCO010000420.1:0-5286 GCF_020054415.1 Candidatus Symbiopectobacterium sp.
ACCGCGCTGCTTGAGTGCCTTGTTATAAGAGGGCCAGTTGGTGATTTTAAAATTTTGTTTTGCCATGGAGACCTGATTTTGAAACAACTGTGGTGATCTGCTCCGATGATTACCCAAAAGTTCTATTTATTCAACAAAGCCCCTATAACCCTAAAATACTTGACCGTTAACATATGAAGAGTTATTATAACACTATAAAAACAACACAGAGAGCCGGAGGATGGATAGCAGGAATGGCTTTGTTGAATAAATAGATTTTATGCTGGCAGCCCAGTGAAACGACGGATCCTCGCAACGCAAAATCATGCAGTTAGGCCTCATGAGAAAAGTGTACACCTGAGATGACAAGCATTTTCAACCAAAACTGGCATGGAAAAACAGCATGATTACCTATTATTCAATAAAGCCCCATTACTTGTAATGTAATCGGGGTAAAAGAAATAAGTTATAAGTATCAATCGCTGGACGGACTGAGAGGTGTTTGTGCTGCTCTGGTGGCTATTTTTCACACATACTGGAGAGCGGGAAATGAGCCCGATACATACTGGTCGATTGATTATCTTGATAGCCATACATTGAAGAGTGCTATGTTACTTATCGGTGAGATTCCGGTTGGTGTTTTCTTCATATTGTCAGGTTTTCTATTCTTTAAAAAAGCTCTCAAATACCAGAATTTTAGTACCAAAGATTTTTTTATATCTCGGATACTGAGAATATACCCACCAGTTTTAGCCTCATTACTGATTATATATCTAGCGACATTTGTAATGAGTGGTGGGGATGTTATTACCCCTTTCATGTGGTTTATAAATGCCCTTCCATTCATTTCTGAATACCAGGGTATTTTGGTTAATGGTTTCCCAATCAACATAACTAACTCCGGGGTGTTCTGGACGTTGGTCTGGGAGTTCAGACTTTATATCACTATACCTTTCTTATATTTGTTAATGAAACATTTAACCCACAAAAAAACAGCAGTTATTAGGCTTTGTTGAATAATAGTGAGTCATGCTGTTTTGCCAAGCCAGTTTTGGTAGAAAATGCTTGTCACCTCAGGTGTACAGTTTTCTTATGAGGCCTAACTGCATGATTTTGCGTTGCGAGGATCCGTCGTTTCACTGGACTGCCAGCATAAAATCTATTTATTCAACAAAGCCTGGTAGGGCATAAGCATAAAATCGGTTTTCAGGGCACGCTGCTTATCGAACCGAAACCGCAGGAGCCGACCAAGCATCAGTACGATTACGATGTGGCAACCGTTTATGGTTTCCTGAAACAGTTCGGTTTAGAAAAAGAGATCAAGGTTAATATTGAAGCAAACCACGCTACGCTGGCAGGACACACGTTCCACCATGAAATCGCCACTGCCATCGCGCTGGGGATTTTTGGTTCGGTTGATGCCAACCGTGGCGACCCGCAGTTGGGCTGGGATACTGATCGGTTTCCGAACAGTGTGGAAGAGAATGCCTTAATCATGTATGAGATCCTCAAAGCGGGTGGCTTCACAACCGGTGGACTGAATTTTGACGCCAAAGTGCGTCGCCAAAGCACCGATCGCTACGGTCTGTTCCATGCCCATATAGGTGCCATGGATACGCTGGCGTTGTCGCTAAAAGTCGCAGCCCGGATGCTGGAAGATGACAAGTTGAACCAATGGGTTGCTAAACGCTATGCGGGCTGGAACGGCGAACTTGGGCAGCAAATCCTGTAAGGTAAACTTTCCCTCGAACAGTTGGCAAAATACGTCCACGCAAAACAACTCGCACCGAAACACCAAAGCGGGCATCAGGAAATGTTGGAGAATTTGATCAACAACTACCTATATCAGTAAGGGTTAAAAGTCGCCTATTCTCACGGATGTTGCGACTTATCCGTGGGAATAACGCGGTGGGAATTACAGCGGTATCGGCAGGTCTAAACAAGGATCTCACATTATGTATATGGGTATCGATCTCGGCACGTCGGGCGTAAAGACCCTTCTGTTGAATGAGGAATGCTGCGTCATTGCCGCATAAAGCGCACCGTTAACGGTATCCCTCCCCCATCCACTCTGGTCTGAGCAATCTCCCGAGGCGTGGTGGATAGCAACCGATGCCACGGTACAAGCGCTGGCAACACAGCAAGATTTACATGCCGTTAAGGCTATCGGCCTGACAGGGCAAATGCATGGCGCTACCTTGCTCGACAAACAGCATCGGGTGTTACGCCCCGCGATGCTGTGGAACGATGGCCGCAGTGCCGCACAATGCCACACGTTGGAACAACAGGTGCCTGATTCTCGCCAGATTACGGGTAATCTGATGATGCCGGGCTTCACGGCTCCTAAACTGAAATGGGTTCAGGAACATGAGCACACATGCCTTCGGCAGATTGATAAGGTTCTGTTACCCAAAGACTACCTGCGCTGGCGTATGACGGGCGAATTTGCCAGCGACATGTCGGATGCCGCCG
The DNA here is from genome assembly GCF_020054415.1 of Candidatus Symbiopectobacterium sp. Lineage (NCBI taxonomy): Bacteria > Pseudomonadati > Pseudomonadota > Gammaproteobacteria > Enterobacterales > Enterobacteriaceae > Symbiopectobacterium > Candidatus Symbiopectobacterium sp. The sequence goes on from NZ_JAHWCO010000420.1 coordinate 2,452, forward strand.
GTACGATGTGGTTGGATGTCGGTAAACGGGACTGGAGTGATACGCTGCTCGCTGCCTGTTCGCTCGATCGCGAGGCAATGCCTGACTTGTTTGAAGGCAATCAGATAACCGGTTACCTTTCTGATGCACTGGCACAGCGCTGGAACATGAATAGCGTCCCAGTGGTCGCCGGTGGCGGTGATAACTCAGCGGGTGCCGTTGGGGTAGGCCTGTGGCAAGCGGGGCAAGCGGGGCAAGCGGGGCAAGCCATGCTGTCACTGGGAACATCCGGCGTCTACTTTGCGGTCAGCGATGGTTTTCTCAGCAACCCACAGCATGCGGTGCACAGCTTCTGCCATGCCTTACCGGGCACCCGGCATTTGATGTCGGTGATGTTGAGCGCGGCATCGTGTCTGGACTGGGTAGCTCGACTGACCCATGCCGAAAGCGTATCGCAATTACTGGAAGAAGTGGCACAGGCCACTGTCAGCACCAGCGTACCGCAGGTCTGGTTCCTCCCCTACCTTTCAGGCGAGCGTACCCCGCACAATAATCCGCAGGCAAAAGGCGCTTTTTGGGGATTAACCCACCAGCACGGTCGGGCAGAACTGGCGCGCGCCGTGTTGGAAGGAGTTGGGTTCGCGCTTGCCGATGGCATGGACGTGCTGCACATGACCGGGCTGCGCCCCTCCAGTATCACGTTGATTGGCGGTGGTGCACGCAGCGCGTACTGGCGTCAAATGCTGGCGGATATCAGCGGAAAGACGCTGGAGTACCGCACTGGCGGCGATGTCGGCCCCGCTCTGGGGGCGGCCTCGCTGGCAAAAAGCGCCGTGAATCCCGCTATCTCTCTGGCCGACCTGTTGCCACCGCTGCCTCTGGAACAGATTCACCAGCCCGATGCCGCACAGCACGCCCGCTATGCGCAGCAACGAGAAACGTTTCGTATGCTCTACCAGCAGTTGCGCCCATTGATGAACGATATCCATTAACTAACCCAACGCCGGATGTCGCATCGCTGCACCAACAGGGAAAGCAGTATGCTGCATACCACCGCGCAGAAAAAACGTAAAAGATATCCTGTATCGGCCACCCTTTCAGGGCCAGATCGCGAGTACGAATAAAATGAATAATCAGGGCATGGAAGCCATAAATAGCCAGAGAATGGCGGGAGATAAACGAAAATCCGGGCAAAGGTGCGCTCAGTGCTGCAGCTTTGAACAGGATCATCGGGCATACTGCCGCAATAAACACCAACGGGTTGGCATAGAGGTAGAACGTTTGGGTAAAGTTGTCGTTTGTTAACGTCTGCTGTGAGGTGCCCATCGCAATCAGCAGCACGGAGACAACAAACAACGGCACTGCGCCCAGCGTGACCCAACGCGTGGGCGTTAACGTCCCTAAAGCACGCCCCACTACCGCATACAGCAGGTAGTAAAACGTGTCGCCCACAATATACACGTTGATGGGTAACAACGGGGTATGCCCTATCGTCAGTTCAGGCGTATTGGGATTGGCGACAACGGCTAGAATCAATACGACTACGACAAGATAACGTCCTGATACCGGGGGAACCCGTACTAGCGGCGATAGCAGATAGATAACCAGAATGGCATAGAAAAACCACAGACGATAAAAGACCGGCTTTTGCCAAAACAGCCGTAGCGCGTTGCCTGCATGAATAGGTGTCAGCAATGCCATATACGCCAAGGCCACCGCGCTGTAAAACAGCAGGCAGAAGCCAATACGCAGCATGTGTTTTTTTCCGCCCGCCGCTCGCCAAAAAACAGGTAGCCGGAAATCATAAAGAACAGCGGAACCCCCACCCGGCACGCGGAATTTAGCAAGTTTGCCACATCCCAATGGCGCTCTCCCGGCATACCTGCAGCCGTAATGTAATAGGTGGTGCTATGGATCAACACCACCATCAGGCAGGCGACGGCGCGTAGATTATCGACCCAGCCTATCTTGTCCGACATGGGGCTACCCTTTTGTTTTTAACAACATAAGGGTAGCACCCATACGGGGATGCCTCAATGGCAGGGATTCTGGAAATGCTGTTATGGTGATCGACTGACATCACAACGCTAATGAGTAGACGCGCGATGATTCCCCCCACGGATGATAGCCCTCTCCGGCATAGACAAATCCTACTTGCTCATAGAATCCGACCAGATCGGTACACAGATGCAGGTGGGAAAAGCCGTGTTTTTTCGCTTCATCGGCGATATGACGCATCAATTGGCGAGCGAGACCACGAGAACGACAGTCAGGTTCTACATAAAGCGCACACAGCCACGGGTAAAGCTCCATCCGACTGATAAAATCATTGGTAATCAGTCCGGCACAGCCAACAATCCGCTCGTCTTCAACCAGCAGGTACCACTGTGGCAACGGATTATGTGCCGTCAGCGTGCGTATTCGCATGCGATCGATCATCGATTCGCATCTAAGGTCGATCACGTTTTCGCATCGTATCGATCATCCGGGGACCTAACTTTTTTATCGTGTTAGCGTGTTTCTTCTGCGCTTTCCACTACCGGGCTATTTTTCCTTAATGATTCTCCCTTAAGCTCCAGTCTGTGGGCGTTGCGGATCAGCCGATCCAGGAAGGCATCGGCCGCCGTAGTGTTTTCCATCACCCCGTACCATTGCTCCACCGGCAACTGGCTGATCAGGATCGTACTGGTTTGCCCATATAGGTATTCCGTTATTTCGGTCGTGTATTCAATGAGTTGATGTAGCATCAAACGTAGTACTCGCGTTCGATGTAAGTACCGATGATCCTATCGTGCATTTCGGATGATTTTGAATATCCGAGCGTCTTGCGATTGAGCCGTTGCAATCGGTTACGCA
>NZ_JAHWCO010000043.1:0-2986 GCF_020054415.1 Candidatus Symbiopectobacterium sp.
ACCGCGCTGCTTGAGGGCCTTGTTATAAGAGGGCCAGTTGGTGATTTTAAAATTTTGTTTTGCCATGGATACCTGATTTTGAAACAACTATGGTGATCTGCTCCGATGATTACCCAAAAGTTCTATTTATTCAACAAAGCCTCTTTCCTCAACGATAATCTAGAATCTCGTTTGCTAGTACATCGATTCTTTTACTACGTGAGGAAAGTGCAATGAGTGATAACAAAGACCAGAGGCATGACCGCGTTGACTACTCTGACGACTCCAAAGGCATGGTGACGATTGTTTTCGACAAAGATGCGCTTCGTAATGAGAAAACAGACTCATCTTCTAAACCAGTCACACCACCGCCATCCAGACCAGCCCGACAATAACGCTACTCTTCAGGGAGAACCCTTACCTCTTTGAACTTGGTTCTCCTTACCTGTACCCGCGCTATCTGATCCGCAGGGACATAAGTCGCCAGTGCTCCCCAAGCTTCATGCAGTACATCACTGCATTCTTTCCAATCTGTGCTGCCAGCCGCTTTTTCGTGGGTTACATAGAGCAAAATGTCTTTTTCGTTTCCCAGAACAAAGCATCCGCATGGTTGCCCTTCAAAGTGGCCAGGTGCTTCCGACAAAAGCGTTGAGCCATTTTTCAGGTAAACATAGATTTCCGAAACATAATAGCCACGCTGGTCAAACATCCTCTGCCAGGCAGAGTTGGTGCTGTCAGACCACGATATATCATATTTCCGCAGGAGGCCATACATCCATTTCTTGCCGTATTTGCGCCAAACCGAACCTACAGTAAAAGCAGAGATAACAGCAGGAACAGATGCTATGTAGGTGTTGACCCCCAACCACACTGCTGAATGATAAAGCCCGGCGGGTGAAAGACAAAAGACCAGGGTCGTAAACGTGATATCAATAGGCTTATGGTGCTCTTTCAAGCCAACATTGGCAATAAAATAACCGATGTAGCCAGAGGCCAGTGTTACCAGCGTTGCCCAAGGCAGATTCAGCAGCGATGCATCTATCATTCAGTCCTCCTTCGCCCCGTGTTGCCAGGGCTCATTAGTGCTTTCTCGCGGAACAGGTGGCAGCGGCATCCAGTGAGTCACTCCATGGACATCATTGTAGAAATCACCGTCATCCCACTCCCTTCTTTGGCTCAGAAAGCAGACCTTCATATCCCCATAGCCACAGTAAACTAGCACCCATTGTTCAGGAGCTGGAAGCTGATTTTGACAAGAGATCCAACCATCAGCAACTGCAGTGTCTTCTGGCAAATAGTTCACTTTGAATGCACATCCCGGTTCATGGCCCTGAGTTACATTCTTGTATATACATGGCAAATAGACTAGTAAACACCTTTAATGACGTTGAGGATTTTCCCCTCAAAACACGGCTACATCAATCTCTGTAACCCTAGCATTATGATGGATGCTCACACCGATCTGAGTCAGACTTTTCTGGTTGGCTTGGTATTTGAACTGGTACGCCGCAGCTGTTTTCCAGAAAAACCATCCCGCTATCAATCATTATTTGCTTGTCAGCAAATCAGTGAGGTTAAGCAATTCAGGGAATTACTGGCAGATGAGAAAGATGATGACGAAATAAGAAAAGCGTCAATATATGAGGTTATTACTGAGGGAACGGTTCATCGTGGGGATATGAGACTGTTGAACAGTGATTGCCCGGTTTTGGAGCTGTATCGCCGGGCGCATCTTTACTGGTCTGGAGAGCCTAGCCCTCTTAATAAAGGGGAAAAACCGTTCTGGGAATATCTAATTCCCCTTCCTGCCTTGATTGGTCAGCGGGTGCCGTGGTAGTACGCTTTTGGCGGCGTTTGTATCGTGATGTCGCGGCCACATTGCCGATCATCATCGTATTATTTTCGCCTTCAGCGAAATGGCTTCTCCTTTCTTCCAAAGCAACCAGTGCCACTTTTAAATCTGTTATCGCTTCAGAGGGGCTACCGGCATACACGCTCAGTGTATAGATTATGTTTTTCTCTCCGACGTCATCAATCCCAAAAAGAAAACCCGGTTTACGGGTGGACGATATCATGTTAGTCATTCTGCTTTCCGCATGTTTCATTATGTGAAATAAAAAAGCTGCCATCCAGACCGCTTACTTCTCATCTTCAAACAAACTGCCCTGGATGCGCGCCAGCTCTTCTTTTTTAACCCGCTTCACCACAGAATAAATCCACTGTAGTGAGACTTTGTATTTACGCGCCAGCGTGTGGTGGTTATGGCCGTTGAAGTCAGTAAATATCTCCCGGTCACGCTGGCTGACTTTCCATATCAGCCCCATCGGGAAATAGACATTTTGCCCTCCCCAGACCGCCATCATCTGACTGGCGACGGCATCGCCTATCTGGCTGGCAACGGCGGGGTCAACATCGATAATCTGCCTGACGGTCTGCGCCGTATGTTCAGCCAGCTCAACCAGTAACTCTGGCCCTTTGCTACGAAAGGTATTCTCTAGCATGATGTTGCCCTCGCCACGCGTTTTTGCCACTGCTTGAGTTTCTCGATAACCTGGCTGGCCTGTTGGCTATCCAGCCAGTAAGGCGAATCACAGCCGGTTTCCCGTTTAACAAAGTGGGCAAGGGCTGTTGCTGACGCATCCCTGACAATGCCCTCGTTGGCCATTGCCTGCCACAGGGCCTGTAATTTTTGGAGTTGTGGACGGTCAGTCTGCTTTTTTGTACTGGCGTGATGGGACTGGATACGAAAGCCTTTGGCTTTCAGCGCGTTTAACACCTGAGCCAGTTGACCGATATTCATGGCTTTTGCCGATGTTTTCCCGGTTAGCCTGTGCAGCATCTGGCGGTAAGTCGTGTCGTCCAGCTTGAGATTGTGGGCGGCAATATGGATTAACTGCAGGTATTTTTGTCGGGTCATCGGTGGCGTCCTTTATCGTCGTGGTTGAGGTCAGGGTTCCTTATGCGATGGGCAAAAAATAATCCTTCGGGGTTTGAAGGATTATAAAAT
>NZ_JAHWCO010000147.1:0-1629 GCF_020054415.1 Candidatus Symbiopectobacterium sp.
ACCGCGCTGCTTGAGGGCCTTGTTATAAGAGGGCCAGTTGGTGATTTTAAAATTTTGTTTTGCCATGGATACCTGATTTTGAAACAACTATGGTGATCTGCTCCGATGATTACCCAAAAGTTCTATTTATTCAACAAAGCCCCGATAAACCTGTGTTACCGCCCGCGGGTCAGGCATTACGGCGCAGTCCCGACGGATTAAACTGGGAGAATGTACGCGATTATCGCGGCAAAACCGTTTACAACACCAGGACACGAGGAGCGTCGACTGTCGAGGCGATGGGCGAGTTACCCGAAGAGGTGACGCTACTGATTCCGGCAACGGAATTTGATACCTAGAACGGCAAAAAATGGGTAACAGACAAAGCTGCTCAACAAACAGCAGAAGCCCAGGCGGCACAGCAGAAGGCACAGCGGGAATTGGCTTCACGGCTGACCGTTGCGAATGCGCGTACTCAGCCGCTACAGGATGCGGTAGACCTCGATATGGCCACTGAAGCAGAAAAGGCCCAGCTTGTCGCGTGGAAAAAATACCGCGTGCTGCTTAACCGGGTGAATATCAGCAAAGCGCCGGCTATCATCTGGCCGGAAGCGCAAGAAGGTGAAAAAGAGGTGAATTAGCGCCGGTCGTCGAACAGAGTGGCCAGCTCATCATCGGACAGGCCGGTCGACATCTTGACAAGGGTGCGTTCAACGCCGTTGGCAAGAAGTTGCCTTGCAATGTTGAGCGAGGCACTATGCTCGCCTTCTTGGCGACCTTCCTGGCGTCCGAGGTGAATGCCTTCTTGCCGACCTTCCTGGCGTAGCTGTTCTGCAATTGTCATGACATCCTCCTGATAATCTTGTGTCTGTACCGCGATGGTGTGCAAAAACTGTCTGGTATCTGAGGTTTCGCCTCGACCTACAATATAGTACATCAGGCTACGGAACTGCTCTTTGGGTATCGCCCACAGATTGAGCAGGCGAGCGATATCTCCGGCTAATTCCAGCATGTCCCGTGTACGAATATGCTTCTGCACCAGTTCAAGCAGTGCTACCCGTCGGTGAGACAGTATTTCATCATCCGACATGGCGGTGATATCAACCAGTGGGAATGCCTGTGTATAGACTGATTCTGCCAGTTCAGGGTTAGCAAAGCAATCGAGCCATTGGGTGCTGTAGGGGTAGGGCGACGTGGTGCCGTGGTAAAACAGGAGCGGGATGAACACGGGTAAGGTCTCGTTGCCTTGCTCCAGGTGCCGCTGCATGGCTGCCATACTATAACGCATTAAACGCCACGCCATCAACTTCTCGGGCCTACTCTGGTGCTCGATCAATGTGTAGATATAGCCTTTCCCCGTTTTTGTCTGCACGGAATAGAGCATATCCGAACACTGGGTGCGCAGGTCGTCTTCGATAAAGCTACCTGACTCCATCGCAAGGGTGCTGAAATCGCAGCGCTCCCGCAGATGAGTTGGCAGATGTATTTCCAGAAAGTCTCGGGCGACCGTGATATCGCCGAGGAACTTTTTGAACAGGGAGTCATGTTGGGAGAGTGAGGATGTTGTCATTGGCGCAGTATACCTTGCTCAGGTTACGGTATGCCATCGGGATTTCCAGCTCGGGGTGAATGTGATTTTTCACGTCTGAG
>NZ_JAHWCO010000270.1:0-5345 GCF_020054415.1 Candidatus Symbiopectobacterium sp.
AGGTGGGTGAAGCCATGGCCATGGTCAAAGCGCTTAACCGGATCACGCTATTAGGAATGCCGAACAGTATTCGCATCACGTAACAATCGACCCGTATGGGGCGCAGTCGTTACAAGTTCTGATTTATTCAACAAAGCCGTTGCGAGGATCCGTCGTTTCACTGGTCTGCCAGCATAAAATATATTTATTCAACAAAGCCTCAATAAATCCCGGCCAAAATGTTCACTGTTATTCAGGCGTTCGGCAAGGGTTGGCGATGCAATCGCGATCACGCGATCGCTAAATATGACATCCCCCTTTAATCGCGCATCGGTGACCGGATGCGCCGTGATACCCAAATCGCAGTGCCCTTCTATCACCATCTGGGAAACCATCGGACCATCTCCGGCATGCAAATGCACGCGAATACCACTTTCCAGTAACGGCAGCAGTTCCCCCGCCAATTTCTCTGCAATAAAGTCAGAATGACCAATGATCTGTAGCGTTCCCGCAACATCCATGGATCTTGCCCTTGCTGAGGCAAGCGCGGATTCAGCATCATCCAGTTTATTGCCGATATCCGCCGCCAGATCGTCAGCGACCACAGTCGGTTTAACCCCCTGCGGTTGACGCTCAAACAGGGGCCTTCCGATGGCTACTTCAAGGCCGATGATGTGCTGAGAGACCGCAGGCTGAGTCAGGTTCAACATCCGTGCCGCCCCCGAAATCGAGCGTTTCCGGTACACCTCGATGAAAGTCCGTAGACGCAACAATGAGATAGCTTGCCCATAAATTGATTTATACCACTGACAAAATAGCGTTGTTATCCGTAAACATCCAGAAACTTTATGCTGTTTTCACCCCACGAAACCGCCGTACCAACAGGAAAGTCACATGAGCGAACAACATTATTATCAGGCGTTATCACACATCCTTGACGCCATGAAGAAGTACCATCGACAGAATGAGCCCGCTACGGCTGCATTACGCCGCGATCGTCTTATTCGCAGCGCCGCCTTGGTTCGTGACAACCATGTGACTCTGACCGATGCGATAGGGCGCGATTTTGGTCATCGCAGCGGCTATCAGACGCAGGCCGCCGATCTGATAACCACCATCAATATGTTGACGCATTCCGCCGAAAAGCTGGAGCAATGGATGCAACCGGAAGCAGCCAAGGTACCGGTTCCTGGAATGTAGGCCTGGATCGAACCACAGCCGCTGGGCGTGGTGGGCATTATCAGCCCGTGGAATTTTCCGATAAACCTCTCCTTCGGTCCGCTGGCGGGTATATTTGCCGCGGGCAACACCGCGATGCTGAAACCCTCCGAGCTGACGCCTTTTACCTCTGAATTGCTTGCAGAGCTGGTCCCTCATTACTTTGATTCGAATGAGCTCGTGGTGGTGTTTGGTGATGCGGATGTAGGTCGGGCGTTTAGTCAGTTACCGTTCGATCATCTGGTCTTTACCGGCAGCACGGAGGTTGGCCGTCACGTCATGCGCGCGGCTGCCGAAAATCTGGTTCCCGTTACGCTTGAACTGGGAGGAAAATCCCCGGTAGTGTTGGATACCGATGCTGGCATCAGCATCGCCGCCGAACGGATACTGACGATAAAGACATTTAATGCCGGACAAATCTGCATCTCCCCGGATTATGTCCTGCTGCCGGAATCATCCGAAGCGGGCTTTGTCGATGCGGCAAAACGTTTTATGCACGAGAGCTACCCAACGCTTCAGCGCAATACGGATTACGTCGCTATTATTAACGACAGACATTATCAACGATTACTCATGCTGCTGGACGATGCTACCCGCAAGGGTGCTAACATCATCAGTCTATCTCCCGATAACGAACCTGATTTTGATCCGCACAGCAGAAAGATCGCGCCGCATCTTATTCTTGGCGTCACAGAAGAGATGCTCGTGATGTAGGAAGAGATCTTCGGGCCACTCCTGCCATTAAAAACATACGCGGGCCCGTGTCCACTCGCTGCCTACTACTTTGGCGTTGACGCGGAGCGTCAACGCCAAATCGCCACAAGGACAACGTCTGGCGCCTTGGTCATCAACGATGTCATGACTCATGCTGCAATCGATAGCCTACCCTTTGGCGGCATCGGGGCTTCAGGAACCGGTGCATATCACGGTATCCATGGTTTCAGGCGTTTCAGTCATGCAAAACCGGTTGTTGTTCAGGACAGCGCCGGCATGACCAGTCTTCGTCTTCGTGCGCCTTATCAGGATAAAGCTGCTGTTGCCGAAGCGTTCCTGAACAACTAATTCACCTGCACCAGCACTATCGAGGTTAACAATGAAAATGTTAATGGTTCTGACATCCCATGCCGAACTGGGCAACACGGGAAAGAAAACAGACTTTTGGTTGGAGGAGTTTGCCGCGCCCTACTATGTCTTTAAAGATGCGGGGGCTGAAGTGGTTCTCTCCTCACCGGCCGGTGGCCAGCCGCCACTGGATCCCAAAAGCGATCTTCCTGAATTTCAGACAGCGCTGACGGCGCGTTTTAAAGCGGATAAAGACGCACAGGACGCGCTTTCTCAAACGGTCAAACTGGAAACCGTATCTCAGGAGGATTTTGACACCGTGTTCTATCCTTGCGGCCACGGCTCGCTATGGGATCTTGCGGAGTCATCAATATCGATTGCCCTGATTGAATCGTTCGATCGCACCGGGAAACCAGTGGCCCTTGTCTGCCATGCACCGGGTGTGCTGCGTAAGGTTACTTCCGCGACGGGCGATCTGCTCATCAAAGGACGTAACGTTACCGGCTTCACCAATAGCGAAGAAGAGGCCGTTGAGTTAACCCATGTCGTCCCGTTTTTAATCGAAGATACCTTTATTGCTGCTGGTGCACATTACCAAAAAAGTGCCGACTGGATGCCGTTCGTCGTGGAAGATGGCTATCTGATCACAGGACAGAACCCGGCCAGTTCAGAAGCCGTTGCAGTCGCCCTGCTGAAAAAATTGAATAACGAAAGCTCAATGAGCCATTAAAAATTACAGGGTGCGATGTTGGGCTAGCACAATTAACTATGATAACAAAGTAGCTCTCAATGCAATGACGGGGAGTTATCATGGCGACAATGAAGGATGTAGCCCGCCATGCGGGTGTTTCTGCGGCAACGGTATGTCGAGTAATCAACAACAACGTTTACGTTAAGCCGGTTACTCGCGAACGGGTTGAAACGGCGATGCGTGAGTTCAACTATCAGCGCAATGTTACCGCACACGCCATGGCGAAAAGGAGTGGCAAGACACTCGGGCTGCTTACCGGCAACCTGGATGATCCCTTCTTCTCGCGTATGGCGTGGGGCATTGAGGATACCACGCGTAAAGCCAGAGTACAGTTGGTCGTTTGTAGCGGCGGGCATCGCGCCGAGCAGGAAAAAGCCGGGCTTGATTTACTGATTAATCAGGGGTGTGAAGCCATTGTCGCTCATCTTCCCCGAATGAATGAAGAGGATATCTTGCGCTATGCCGCCCATACGCCTGCATTGGTGGTGATTAATCGCTATTTACCGATCATCGCCAATCGCTGTGTGTGGCTGGACAATGTCAGTGCCGCTCAGGCCGCAACTAATCAGCTCATTCAACATGGTCATCGGAAAATAGCCTGCATAACGGCAGATATTCCCATCGAAGATAGAACTAACCGCGTCGAAGGTTACCGCAAAGCCATGGACATCGCTGGGATTCCGGTAGCAGATGACTGGATCATCAGCGTTCCCTTTAATGAAAACGGGGGTGAGCTAGCAGCAGAGAAACTGTTACAGTCCGGGCTTAACTTCACGGCGTTGGTCACCTTTAATGATGTCATGGCCGCTGGCATCATGCGAACCTTTCACTACCACCAGGTTCGCGTCCCCGACGACATCTCCCTAGTGGGCTTCGATGACATTGCCTGGGCCAAATATCTGCACCCGACCTTGACGACCATGCATAATCCCATCGAGAAAATGGCACGCCGTGCCGCGACGCTGGCGTTACAACTTAATGCCGGTATCGTCGGGCTCCCACAAAACAATGCCTATTGTGCTGAGCTTATCCCTCGGGCATCGGTCAAGCAGGTTTAATTCCGCTTTGTCAGCACGGAGCAAGCCAGAAAAATGCGAATCGCGTCGCAGTGATTAAACACATGAAACCCGTTACACCCACAGCGGTCCGGGATCACATTTATGCTGCCTTTCTCTTACTATGCTGGCCTCTTCCATGCTTAACGGAGTGAGAAATGAAAGCTAAAAAGGAACTTAATCTGGGATTGGCACTGCTTCCTATCGTTGCCATACTCATGTTGTTGGTTATTGGTTATGGTCAGTATAAATTACCCATCGAGTCGCTATTGTTAGTCTCGGCTGCAGTCGCTATAGCCGTTGCCTATTGGCAAGGCTACCACTGGGTAGAGATCATAGACGCAATTGTCGCGAAACTGGCCAAAGCGATGCCCGTGATACTAATATTGATCTGCGTCGGTGGCATGATCGGAGCCTGGATGTTAAGTGGCACGATCCCTTACATGGTGTATTGGGGACTGAAACTGATCAGCCCTCAATATATCGTTATCACGGCCTTTCTTATCACCTGCGCAACGTCGGTTTACACAGGCACTTCATGGGGCACCGCGGGGGTGGCGTTGATGGGCGTCGCCGCTGGCCTTGATGTCTCTTTACCCGCCACGGCGGGTGCGGTGGTTTCAGGGGCCTATTTTGGCGATAAGCTATCACCGCTGTCTGATTCCACCAATTTCGCCGCAATCGTCGCTGAAACCGATCTCTACAGCCACATCAGCCATCTTATGTATACCACCCTGCCGAGCTTTGCCTTAGCCGCCGGGACCTATCTGTTTTTTGGCTATATGCATATTCGCATCGTGATCGATCAGTGATTCGCATGACAATCGATCACAATTTCGCATGAAAGGTCGATCATTGATTCGCGTCGTATCGATCACTCAGGGACTTAACTCTTTTAACCTCCTATCCATTAGCAGTTTCTACTGAAATGGAGATAACGACGGCCAGAAAGAGAAAAAGCAGGAGTACCATGGGGACTTGTCTTCAGATCTTCAAACTCAAATTTGAGCGCAACCAGTCTAATCGCACCATCGCCGCCGCTCTCAGGGTCAGCCCTTCCACGGTGTACGAGGTACTCTCCCGTTTTACCGCCGCATCTCTGTCGTGGCCATTGCCTGATGCGCTCTTGCCAGAAAAACTGGAAAAGATGCTGTTCCCCACCCGCAGAATGCGCACCCCGGAGCTTATCGCGCCGGACTGGCTGTATATCGATACCGAGCTAAGACGGCCAGGGGTTACCAGGCAGCTGTTGTGGATAGAATACAGCACCGAAACCGGAG
>NZ_JAHWCO010000531.1:0-3113 GCF_020054415.1 Candidatus Symbiopectobacterium sp.
GGTCATCTAAGTCTGAGAGACTACGATGCTCAGGTGGGTGAAGCCATGGCCATGGTCAAAGCGCTTAACCGGATCACGCTATCAGGAATGCCGAACAGTATTCGCATCACGTAACAATCGACCCGTATGGGGCGCAGTCGTCACAAGTTCTGATTTATTCAACAAAGCCATCTCAGGGATGAGATTCATTAATCCCGATGAGCTTACATAAGTAAGTGATTCGGGTGAGCGAGTGCAGCCAACGCACATGCAACTTGAAGTATGACGGGTATATACATCGCGACAGGCAGAGTCATATCTACGTGGTACCAAGGAGTAGTGACGTGAGTCCACAGCATAAACGCGCGCAACAACGGTGCCGCTGGCTGATTCTCTGCGCCGGTGTGTTCCCATTGCTATTGATATTACTCTTCACCTTTGTTGAATCACGACAAATAGTGCAACGGGATCTGCAATCCACGGCGACGCTGGCGCTCGATCAGGCGGAAAGCATTACCACCCGTGCCTAGTCACTGCTAGAAGCACTGCAACCGCTGCAAGGAAATCTGTGTGAGGATATCAGAGACGATCTCCAACGGCTCAGCGCGCAGTTCGCTTATTTTCGCTCCATCGGCCTGACCTATGACAATAGCATTTACTGCTCCTCGCTGTTTGCCCATAACGCTCTGGAAATCAGCGATGTTATCATGATGCCGCTTCCGGCAAAATTACCTCCCGCCTGGAGCCTCTCTGTCGATCAGATCAAAGATGCCGACATCAGCACAACGCCCATTTTTATTCGCACACCGGACGATGGTTGGGGTGCTTTTGGCCTGGTTGATGCGCAATATCTGGTGACGCTAATGAATGCTGTCAACAAGCTGCGCGGCTTTCAACTGAATATCAGAGTGGGGGATGGCGATTTGATTCATCCCTGTGCTACCACCGTACCGCATCAACCTGAATGGCTTTCTGGTGTCGAATATAACATCACATCGGAACGCTTACCCATTGTTGTCTCCATTACCGCTCCCGCTGCAGAAATGGGTAAGGCCTGGCAGTTTGCCTTTCTGACGCTGTTGCCGCTCACACTGGTACTTTCCGCGCTGTTTATTCTGGCCGCGCTGTATTTGCAAAAACGCAAGCTCTCCTTTCAGGACGAATTACGCCGCGGCATCACCAACAATGAGTTTTCTGTCTACTATCAGCCGGTTTACGGTACCGAGGCACAACGCTGCACCGGCGCAGAAGCGTTATTGCGCTGGCGGCGCGCCGATGGACAGTGGATTCGCCCGGATGTGTTTATTGCCGCCGCTGAAGCGGAAAATATGATTATCCCACTAACACGCCATTTGTTGAAACTCGTGGAGGAAGACGTTACCAGTTGGCATATAGAGCCGAATTCTCATCTGGGCTCGAATGCGTCGGCTGAGCATCTGCAAGACAGCGAATTTATCGCCGATATCCGCCAGTTTGCGGCGAATGTGGCGGCCCACCGCTTTTTGGTAACGCTAGAGCTGACCGAGCGCAGTCTCATTAGCGAAGGACCGGAAGCGGCGCAGCGCTTGCAACAGCTACGTCAGGAAGGCATACATGTCGCGATTGATGATTTTGGCACTGACCATTGCTCTCTGTCTTATCTGCAAAGCTTCCCGCTCGATTACGTGAAAGTTGATCAGGGGTTTGTTCGCACTATTTCGTCACAGGAAGAAGAGACGCCGATTTTAGATACCATTATCAGTCTCGCTCACCGCATTAATTTGAAGATCGTAGCTGAAGGGGTGGATACCGTGCGTCAGCTTCACTACCTGACACAACACGGCGTGGGCTACACAGGGATTTTTGTATGCCAAACCTATGGATAATGAAAATTTTACCGTGTGGCAGCATTACCACGAAAAACGTCAGTTCACGCCCATCGACGAGCATGCCATGGCAGATTCTCTGGAGGGAAAGAAAACGCCGAAGTCCTCCTTCGGCGTAATCACGCTATTCAGTATCAGAAGCGATAGCCAAGGCCGATATTAAATCCTTTGGTTTTCGTATGTTCGGATTTCGATCCTTCATAACCCAGATCGATACTCCAGTTTGCTGCTGGAGAGATCTGAACACCGGCTCCATAAGCAAAACCTGATTCTTTATGATTCTGAGAGGAATTAGCGTCAACACCGTTAGTTTCAGAATATTTTCCTTTAAAGTGCGAGACGCCCGCTAAGCCATAAAGGCTCACAAATTCATTAACGCGATAAGATGGACCCACTAACAGCGAATAATACTTTACCCGCAACCGTGCATTTTCTCCAAGGTCATCAACGTCTTTAGATCCACCCATATAGGTTAGCGAGCTGATAAAACCCAGTGGACCGTCAGGCTGATAGTGGTATTTCGCTGTGACACCATGGAGATTTTTAAAATCAGTCAATTTTCCCTGAGAATAACCCAGGCTGAGTGTATGTGTATCTGCCTTAGCGATAACACAGACACTCATTGCGGACAATACCACAGCTAATGCCGATAGCTTTTTATTGATATTCACTTTTACACGCTCCGTTTATGATATGTAACATCCCAAAGACAGAGCGTAAAATGTCAGTTGATGTCTGACGTGTAAATCAGTGAAATACCTTACTAGAGAGCCAATTCGATTATTTTCAGCAAGTTATAAAAAATATTTTTATCATCTTTTGGGATACATTATTGTTTTTTTTTAATAAATGAACAATACGACAAGATATTACGCAAAAAAAACGGCAGATGATGTCATCTACCGTTTTCTTATCGTCCCGTCTGAAAATAATCAGACAAAACGGGGGGAATTTTGTTGGAAAGAGAGAATTTTTGTCGTGTATTCAATGAGTTGATGTAGCATCAAACGTAGTACTCGCGTTCGATGTAAGTACCGATGATCCTATCGTGCATTTCGGATGATTTTGAATATCCGAGCGTCTTGCGATTGAGCCGTTGCAATCGGTCACGCAGTGTCAGATGTGCACGGGCTTTGTTGAATAAATCAGAACTTGTAACGACTGCGCCCCATACGGGTCGATTGTTACGTGATGCGAATACTGTTCGGCATTCCTAATAGCGTGATCCGGTTAAGCGCTTTGACCATGGCCATGGCCTCACCCACCTGA
>NZ_JAHWCO010000342.1:0-3145 GCF_020054415.1 Candidatus Symbiopectobacterium sp.
CCATGCCAGTTTTGGTTGAAAATGCTTGTCATCTCAGGTGTACACTTTTCTCATGAGGCCTAACTGCATGATTTTACGTTGCGAGGATCCGTCGTTTCGCTGGGCTGCCAGCATAAAATCTATTTATTCAACAAAGCCCCCGGCAGACTGAGATTTGCCGTGCGCTGGTATTCATTGTGGCGGTTAAGCCCGGCACACAGCTTACCGACCGCTTCATCGCGGGTGCGTGCCCGGTTTTGCAGCTGCAGCGTATCGGCACTGGTGGCGCGCCCTCCCTTGGCAGGGACGGTTTCCTCTGCCACCGTGCCGATGCTGCCATCGGCCAGTACGCCGACAGTGACCAGTTTTTTGGTGCGGGTGTCCTGGTATTTGACCTTGCCTTGTTGATAAATGCGATTAAGCGTATCGCGCAGGGTAAAGCGGCTTACTTCAGATGGCGTCAGCGTCAGTAGCGGCGATGCTTCGCGCAATGTCGCACGATGGGAAAACACCAGCGCCTTATCGGTCACCTTGACAATATAGCCATATTCACGCCCCAGTCGGGTGATAAACGCCAGATCGGTTTCGTTATACTGCGTCACCCGTTCGAGCGCCAAAGGCGCAATCGTACCTTCCAGTCACAGATGCTGTTTTTTGGCTATCCGGCTGGCGATAGCCCGCAGCGTGGTGGCTTCAAAAGCCCGGTTACTGCGGGTACGCAACGCGCGGGTGACCGGGGCCGATAGCCCCCGTAACCGTACGCTGTCGGGCGGGCAGGAAAATTCCAGCTCATCCAGGGAGAACGTCCCGCACACCAGCAGTGGTTGACCGGCCAGACCTATCGCCAGCGTCAGGCTGTCGCCTTTGCCCGGATACCAGGCCTCGCGCCAACGACCGTCACTGTCTTCCAGCTCGACTTCAATTTCATCCGATTCCCCAGCCAGCCGGTCGGTAAAGCTCACCGACAGCACATAAGGCGTCACTTCCCGCGAGATATCTTTCTGGTCGTAGTGCAGGGTAAAGGTGGGGATATCTACCGGGGTTATCGTGTCAGACCGGGGGGTTAGCGCAGCCATGGGGGCGTGTTCTCCTCGGTGTCATCCGCGGCAATGACAGGGATAAGCAGCTGCATCCCTGCCGGGAGCGACGCAGTAATAGCCACCTGCGGATTAGCCATAATGATGCGCCCATAGCCCAGCGGTTCGCCATAATAGTGATGCGCCAGGGTGTCCCAGCGTTCGCCTTCACGGGTGGTATGGATCATGACGGCAGGCGTATCAGCAGACATCATTATCCCCTCCGGCTAATAATACGGCTGGCCAGGCGACTGAGCGGTGCTGACTGATGCTGGTAAACCGTCACGGCATTGCCAACCAGACCGGCGACCGTATCGAGCGCACCGGGCAGATGTTGACTCTCGCCCGGCGCAAGGCCGCGCAGGGTGTCCTGGGCATGGTCTATCATCGTTGCCGCCTCACCGCTCGCCCGCAGGAGCGGGATAGCGTCGGGTAAGGTGCCGGTAAGCTGGCGCAGCCAGGGTTGCGATTGCGCCAGTGGGGCGGCCACATCGCCGAGACTGGTCAGTACGCCGGGTACGCGGGTCAGCGCCGCCACCGGATTGCTTTTCATCTGGCGCGCTACCCGGATGACGCTGGAGGCGGTCTGTAGTGCCGATTGCGCCTGCCGGGCAAAGCCCACCGCCTGGCGCAGCGTCTGCCCCAGCCCCGACGCGGGCAAGGCCGCCTGCCGGGTCTGATTCAGGTTCGGCAACCCGCCTTTAACGGCAGGGGGGCGGAGCGGCTTTTGCGGGTCGCCGGTATATTCGCGCAGCGTCACCTCAACCGATAGCGCCTGGGCACTGCCCTGCGCGCTGCAGAGCTGGGTACTCAGCGACAGGTTGGTGATCACAAACCAGCCCTTGTAATCGCCGTTACCCAGCACAAAGGCCAGCGCCTGATGGGCACGGCTCGCCGCCTGCAACCGTTGCCACTCACGCGCCGGGTCACAGTAACGCTGATGCAGCACCAGGGTCAGATGGTACTCATCCAGTTTTGCCCCGGTAAACTGTAAGCCCGGCTTGTGGCCAATACGTGCCTGCTCGGCAAAGTCATTGCCAAAAGTTCCGTCCAGGGCATCAAAGCTGGTACCCAGCTGAAAAGGGATATCCCCCAATACGGCAAACATTATTCCAGCCTCCTGCGCTGCTGTTGTTGCAGTACGCGCGCCAGCATCTGCTCCAGTTCGCGCACACCCAGACTCAACGCCTGCTGCACCGCCGAGCCGGGGGTTTGCGACCGACCATCAAGCACAATATTGGGACTGAAATGCACCACGATACCGCCCTGTCCTGTCGTCCCATGCCCCATCGGCCCCGCCCCGTTCGGTACCGAGGGGATGGGAGCGGGTCGCCATCCAGGCAGACCCGGCAGTGCCAGCCCTGCGCCTGCCTGCAACAACGCCGCCAGCCAGTCGCGGGTCGCGCTGCGAGTTTTTGGGGTGGTGCGTCGGATACCGATTGCCGCCCCCTCAACGATATTGTCCCCAAAGCCCATAAAGACCCAGCAGCCCAATGGGGGTCAGCATCAGCGCACGACCCACAAACAGCACAGCACGTCCGGCTATCATCAGGCCACGCACCAGTCCGCCGCCGAGCACCGCTCCCAAACGTAACGCGCCGCGTGAGAGTCGGCCCATGAGTCCGGCCAGACGGCGAAGGCTGCCGCCCTGGCTAAAAGCGGCAGACATCATTAACCAGCCGCTCCGTAGGGTTAGGAAACCCTTCCAGATAGCGGTCATCGGTGTCAATGCAACCAGATTGAGCGCCATTCTCAACACGACAAGACTTGTTTTAAATACGAGTAACCCGGCAACAACACCTGCAATGCCTTGCACAAGCTGTGGGTTAGCTTGAACCCAGCTGTTGAGCTGAGTTATCAAAGGCACAACCGTATCGACGAATCCGACGACTTTCGGTGTGAGCTGCTCCCGGCTTTGTTGAATAAATAGAACTTTTGGGTAATCATCGAAGCAGATCACCACAGTTGTTTCAAAATCAGGTCTCCATGGCAAAACAAAATTTTAAAATCACCAACTGGCCCTCTTATAACAAGGCCCTCAAGCAGCGCGGTTCTCTAACCGTATGGCTAGATGAATCAGCCATTGCTGC
>NZ_JAHWCO010000041.1:0-4182 GCF_020054415.1 Candidatus Symbiopectobacterium sp.
CGCGCTGCTTTAGGGCCTTGTTATAAGAGGGCCAGTTGGTGATTTTAAAATTTTGTTTTGCCATGGAGACCTGATTTTGAAACAACTGTGGTGATCTGCTCCGATGATTACCCAAAAGTTCTATTTATTCAACAAAGCCCCTTATATCACTTATTCCTTCGTATTTTTTGGTTAGAAAGCTCACTTCTTCCTTTTACACCATGACGGTGTTTTGCGGCATATTAGTTCACTGTTTATACGTCTTATTTCATATCATCGTATTGATAACTCATCAGATCACTGTTCTGGGAATTGCGATAGCGGAAAATAATGACTTTATGTATTACGCCCCGCTGGGGTTTGCCGTTTTGTGAGCGGTGGTGAGCATGTGTGCGCACGGTAAAGACAGAAAGTCACGTTACAGAATTTAATGAGAATTGTTATCGTCTTTGTTGAAGCGGTTTTCTGCAAGTGTTAAGGTAAAGCCTGTGGTATTCCCCCTCGACCATTTCCCCAGCCGCGCTGGCCTGACGGTGGACCCTGGCGATGATGAACGCCTACTCCCCCTCGCTGCCCGAACGCCAGTTTTCTGTTGATGACTTCTTTGCCTTTGGCGAACGCTACGGGATCGACTACCGCTTCCCTGAGCTGGTCTCCAGCCGCGACCGGCGTAAAGCGCAGCGCGTGGTAGTACAAGGCCATGTGGAAGAGATGGTTCTCTCGTCCGGTATCATCCTGACCAGTTCCGATGTGCGCGTGATGCAACCTTATGAGTCCACGTCGCTGCAAGGTTCACCGCTCTACACGCTGGTGGTGCTGGGCGGTTATATCAACCTGCGGGTGAACCAGCGGGAATTTGTGGTGCGTGCGGGCATTGCCTTCAGTACCCGACTTGGGGAGCAGGAGGTGATGCATGTGCGTCACGCGGTCGATCATCCGTTGCGCACCTTGGCGTTGGGTATTCATCCCGGCCAGTTGCAACTCCCCCCGCTGCTCTCTGCGTTACTGCATCAGTGGGAATGCCGAGAGAACGCGGCCTTTGTATGGCAAGTGCCCGATTACCTGCTGGCGGGCTTGCAGCAAGCGTTATCCCCTTCGAGTGAAAGCCTAGCGCGCCAGTTGATGCTGGAAGGCGCGATGCTGCAACTGCTGGGTCATGGCCTAGCGCTTGATCCCGTCGGCCAGCAAGGGCGTATGACCGTGCCACTCAGTGAGCGGCGGCGGTTGGATGCGTTGCGCGATCAGTTACAACTGCATCCGGAAAAACCCTACACCCTGACGGCGTTAGCACAACAGGCCGCTATGAGTCCGACCAGCCGGCGCAATAAATTCCGGCACGCCTACGGGATTTCGGTATTTGATTTCCTGCGCAACAGTAGATTGGCGTTGGCCTACCGTTTGCTGGAACAGGGCCACCCGGTCCAGCAGGCTGCCTGGATGTCGGGATATCAACATTCCACTAATCTGGCTACCGCCTTTCGGCTCCACTACGGCATCGCTCCCAGCGATGTCCCTTTCTCCCAGCGGCGTACATAGCGCTTAAGTCTGGTTTATTCCACCCGTGGTTCCCTGTCACGCGCACCTTTGTCATTGCGCATACGTAACCCGTCAGCGCGCATAGCTTGCTCTTGCATGAAAACGGTAATAATTCGCATTTATAAGTTCAGGTGAGGCGGAGAAGGGCATGTTGAGAAAAACACAGTTGGCGCTGATGGTCGGCTATCTGGCAAGCGGGTTTGCCGGAAGCGCTCTCGCGCAGGATAACGGTAATTCAGCAACGGACAATTCGACAACGAACAGTGCGGCAACGAACAAACCGGATACGCTGATTGTCACCTCTCAGGTGCAGAGCGGGGCCACCAAGCTGGCAACGCCCGATATTGAAACGCCGCAGTCTATTTCCATTGTTACGCGCGGACAGATGCTACAGCAGGGCGCAACCAATGTGCGTCAGGCGTTGGGCTATACGCTAGGTTTGTACAACAATCAGGTAGGTGGCACCAACCGCTTTGATTACATCGTGATGCGTGGTTTTTCCGACGGCAGTCTGGATAACGTGTTCCTCGATGGGCTGAAAATTATGGGGGATACCAATTCGCACAGCTCACTGGTGGTGGACCCTTGATTCCTTGAAAGTATAGAAATGGTGCGTGGCCCGGCCTCGGTGCTGTATGGGCGCGCTTCTCCGGGAGGAATCGTGGCACTGAGTTCTCGCCGCCCGGCCTTTGAGCAAAGAGGACAAATCAAACTGTTCGCAGGGAATAATGCACAGCGAGGTGCCGCCTTTGATCTGACCGGCCCGTTGGACGATGACGACCGCGTGGCATTCCGCCTCGGCGGGATCGTGCGTATAGCGGATACGCAGTTCACCACCAAAGAAGAGCGCTACGCCTTGATGCCCAGTTTGACCTGGCGCATCAGCGATAAAACCCGTCTGGATCTGATGGCGTATCTGCATCGCGATCCGGAAGGGGGCAGCCACTCGGGTGTTCCGTATGAAGGTTCGGTGGTACCGCACAATGGACGCTATATCTCAAACGGCTTCTACGATGGCGAGAAGAACGTCGAGAAATACGATCATCGCCAGAATATGGTCGGTTACAACATTGAGCACAATTTTGACAGCGGTTGGTCGGTGCGTCAGAAAGTGCATTATTTGCAAAGCCGGGTGCATCTGGATCAGGTCTATGGTTACGGTTGGTCGGGGAATAGCGATGAGCTGAACCGCTACTATCAAGGGGCGCGTGAAAAACTCAAAGCGTGGACGCTGGACAACCAACTGGATGGCAGCATTGACACCGGCGTACTGAATCACCGGGTGTTGGTGGGGATGGATTATCAGCAGCGTCAAAATGACGTCAACTGGCCTACAGGGATTTTCCTTAACCTCAATGCTTTCAACCCGGTGTACGGTGCGGGTGCGCTCGACTGGTATGCGCCTACCCGTGAAAGGCACAAGCTGCAACAAACCGGCTTCTACGCGCAAGATCAGATTTCCCTCGAGCGCTGGCGTCTGACGCTGGGTGGCCGTTATGACACTGTTAAAATCTCAAGCACCAACCAAACTACCGAGGCGCGTAGCGAACTGGACCAAGGCCATTTCAGCGAACGTGCGGCGCTGCTTTACCTGTTTGATAGCGGCGTTGCACCTTACATCAGCTACCCCACGGCGTTTACGCCCACCGACTTTACCGATGCCAGCGGTGACCTGCTCAAACCGATGGAAGGCAAACAGTGGGGAACCGGGTTGAAGTATCAACCCGTTGGTACGCAGGATCAATACAGCGTCTCTCTGTATCGCATCAACCAGACCAACGTGGCGACGAAAACCCAGCAGAGCGATCCTTACCGGGCCATTGGTGAGATTGAATCGGAAGGGGTAGGACTGGAAGCGTTAACCCATATTACTGATAACCTCAGTATTCAGGCGGCTTACAGCTATAACGACATTCGCTACAAGAAGAGCGGTATCGCCAGCGAGCAAGGTCAGCGCGCCGTGTATGCGCCGCGCAACCAGCTCAGTGCTTGGGTGAGCTACGACGTCACGAGCGGCATATTGGATGGCTTAACGCTGGGGAGCGGTGTGCGCTATGTGAACGGCGTGGTGAGTGATCGCGCTAACACTCATACGTTACCGTCTTACACGCTGGTGGATATGGCGGTGTGCTTAAAGGGGCTGAGCGCGCAGTTGAACGTCAATAACCTGACGGACAAACGCTATATCGGTGCCTGTAATTCACTGGATTACTGCTACTTCGGCGCAGAGCGCAGCGTAGTCGGCAGCCTGTCTTACGCTTTCTGATCGCTTTCCTCCCCCTGCACCTGTTGGGGGAGTTTCTAATTCCGCGCTTTTTCTGGATGATAACGCCTATATACCCAATAAACCTCAAGATGCAGGTTTGAGCACCTGAAAACGATCGTGAATTCTGGACGTCAGCGAGTCCGCTATTTCTGGTAGCGTATTGGTGAAAAAATTGAATATTGCATCCCGAAAATCGCGGTTGTTTTCAAAATAGCGATTATTCCGTGCATGCTCATTCATAACTTTCCACAGGCGTTCTATCGCGTTCAGATTCGGACTGTAAGGCGGTAAATAGTGAAGCTCTATGTTCACGACAAAGGCCCAATCCTTAATCAATTGGGTTCGGTGATAACCCGCACCGTCCAGTATTACATGGATTCTCTGTCGGTAATCAGGGTAAC
>NZ_JAHWCO010000543.1:0-1826 GCF_020054415.1 Candidatus Symbiopectobacterium sp.
ATGTGTTGGGGCATTTTATTTCTATCAGGCCATCATTTCCGACCAGGCCATCAGGCGACGCACCAAATCCTACGATCTCTGGATGGGGAATAAATCCCACTTCTGTAACTTCTGCGTCAAACTGGTTAAGCAGGTACATCTTTCGCGCCACCGGTTCAAGTTCAGTGCCGCGCTGCATGGCAGAGTTTGCGTAACTTTCTTCCACCTTTCCAGTTAGGCGCTGGCAGATAAGCTCTGCCATGTAGTTCTGGCGGCTGGCGGAATAGCCCGATTTGGTTTTTGCCATTACGTCAGACAGGCGACTGGCGGTCACGTTGCCACAACGGGCGGAAAACCATTCATCACTGCGCTGTTGCATGATCCACCTCGCTATATTCTGCATCGACGGGAATGCTTTTTTTGATGCGCTCTTTCTCTGCATTGCCAATAATCTGGCGCTCTTCCTGGGTAAGGCTCTTCCACGTTTCAGCGAAGACTTCCATGCTCAGTTGTGCTGCCTCTTCGCACTTGGCAATGAGTGCAGGGCGACGTTCGTCGGTTTCCTTTCCAACGACAACGCTTGCTGGGCTGCTTTCGATAATCCGCTCTGCCTCGTCTTTGTCGTAGATACCAGCAAAACCAAATGCCAGACGGGCGCACTGGATCATCGCCTTATGACGCAGCATGCGTTTTGGATGGGACTGCCACGGCCCTTTAACTTCATAACCGCTTTTAGACTTAAAAGCCTCGCGTTTGCATTCATCCATCCATTCAGTGACGCTGATCGGGTGTTTGCGATCTTTCCGGTAGATTTTGCATGTGCAGGATTCTGAATCCTGCCCGAACTCCATACCGTCGAACTGGTCGTGTCCATTAATAATTCGTGCCCAGCCGTCAACACCTACTACAGGGACAATGCCATTCTGTTTGTCCGGGAAGGCGTAAATTTCTCGGGTGAATGGATTTAAGCCGTACTGGTTGGCAACGATGAGTAATGCGGTAAACTGGGCATCGGTAGCTTCTCCAGAAAAAGCGGTGGCTTTTAATACGCTAAGCAGATCATTACCGGCATCCAACCCAAGGCGTTCAGCCAGTTTTCCAGCCATTGTTGTTAATGCCGTGCTCATGCTGCATCCTCCTCATCTCTCATTCTCAACCACAACTCCGTGGCGTATTCGTATTTTGCAAGCAGCTGAATAAATCCATCCGTGAATGTCTCAAGGGCTATTTTCTGGTCAGGGTCGTTCGCCAGAATGTCAACCACGCTTTCGTCAACGCCGGTCATTCTGCGAATGGCAGTAAAAATTTCATCTTGCTTTACCCGTTTATCAGCAAAAGCGTAATATGTGTTAACCACATCCAAATCGGCATCTGAGAATGTCGAGATAATTTTCTCTATCTCTCGTTGTCCTGATTCGCTGATTTTCATATCGGGTTCCCCTTCTGATTAACCGTTGCAATAAGCTGCCCGAATAACCGTTGCAGCCAGCTTTTGTTTTTGAAGCTCTGGCCCGTGACGATATTTGAGCAGTGATATTCGATTGACCGAATCGGGTCAAATTTAATTTCAGGACGCACGATGGGGGCGCCCGCGATAGTAAGTTCCATCGTGGCTTTCCTTAATTTAGATTGATGTATTAATTGATGCCGAAAAATATCGGCGAGGGTTAAATATTCATCTCTTTATGACAGGTTAAACCGTAATATCAGCAACGAAATGACATGACGATAAATTTCACCGTGCTTATTGTCGCAATGGCGCTTATTAACTGCCGATTCGAATTCTTCAATAGTTCCAGAGAAGCACCCGCGCCTAACAATGACACTGCCGTCTTTCTTCCTGAATG
>NZ_JAHWCO010000040.1:0-9414 GCF_020054415.1 Candidatus Symbiopectobacterium sp.
ACCGCGCTGCTTGAGGGCCTTGTTATAAGAGGGCCAGTTGGTGATTTTAAAATTTTGTTTTGCCATGGAGACCTGATTTTGAAACAACTGTGGTGATCTGCTCCGATGATTACCCAAAAGTTCTATTTATTCAACAAAGCACAAAGCCGATGCAATATTCAATTTTTTCACCAATACGCTACCAGAAATAGCGGACTCGCTGACGTCCAGAATTCACGATCATTTTTAGGTGCTCAAACCTGCATCTTGAGGTTTATTGAGTATATCGTGTGAATGAGCGCGTTCCCCGCCGTGTTAGATATTATTGATTATAAGAGTTTTGAACAAATAATTTATGTTTTATTTTCTCAGTCTATTCCATACCTCCTTTACTGAAGATCATGTGCGTTACTTTCTGTCTGTGCTTGTTATTACGGTTAAATGCTAATAAATTTACAATAAAACAATATATTATCCATGATGGAAAGAACGGGTCTCAGATAAATAACGTGTATGTGAAGGGTGCCCCCTCTCATTCTTCTACTTGTCCGCTTATTTTTACTTGTTGTTTTATTATAAAGATCGATATTTTATTCTTTTTTCTTCGAATGCTTAGTGTGAACTGCTAAATGTTGATTTCTCATTTATTTTATAATGAGCTGATGTAGATAGGTCGTTTTTTTAATGCTTTTATTAATGAATATCTGTCTTATTTGTTTTTGTTTGTTATTCTTATCGTGTGTTTGAAGAAAGGTAATATTATTGTTGTTTGTTTTATGTGTGTACTTTTCATAAGTAAGAAAAATCTTATTATTTTTTGATTTTTGCTAGTGCTTTGTTAATTGATAGGTTGTGACCATTGTTTTTTTGGTTTTCTTTGTAAATGTTGTCATTGTTAATGACGAAAAAGAGATGTTATAAAATCCCCGCAAAATAATGAGTGTTGAAAATTACCAAGTCGAAAAAAGAAGTGGTGAAATAATAGTATTAATAAATGGAGAGGATTGGATATGTATTCTTTAACAAGTTATATTCAGGGAAAGTCAATCGTGAGTTATGTGTATTTTACTGAAGCAATGCATGATTTTAAAAATGATCAGCGCGGGGTAACCGCTGTTGAATATGCTATTGTGGCAGCGGGTGTTGCTGCGGTTGTTACGGTTATTTTTGGTGAAAACGGGCCTGTTAGAGATATGTTGTCAGGCATCTTCACCAAGATCAAAACTACAGTGGAGAGTTCTGTTAAATAGAGGTTATTAACTATCCTCTGAAAAATTGAAGCGATACTTTAACCTGAAAACAGGTACTTTATATCTGCATGTGTGTATAAAGTGCCTGTTTCTAACGCCTTTGTTGAGCTCATGCGGTAGCTATATGTCAAAAAAAAGAGGGGGTTCTTATAATGGGTATTATACCTGGTTATAATTTTATAACAACAGCGAAAGCGGATTAGCGTTGAAATGAAGGATTAGCGTTGAAATGAAAAAGAGCGCATTGATTATTTACATGTTAATGATTCTGACTGGTAGCATTGGTATCTTATTCTATATGAAATCCGCACATACGCCGACACCAGGAACGAGTGAAATGCTGGGAAATTCTTCAACAGAAACCATTGTTGTGGCCGTAGCCCAGCGAGACCTGTCTGCCAACAATGTTCTGAAGAAAGACGATTTTCAATTGAAAAATATATCTGTATCACCAGAAAGCGCTGATATGCAGTTCAATATAAAAGAAAATGACCTTATTCATTGGGCACTTAAAAGTGCGGTAGCCAAAGGCACCTACCTTCAAACAACTGCTTTGGTTAAGCCCGGCAGTGATGATTATATCGCTATGTTTATCATGCCAGGAAATGTGCTTTATCCCTTTGAGTTAGATGCTTCTGATAATTATCTGTTAACCAATTTAAAGCCAGGTGCCAGTGTGGATATCTATCTTTCCTATGGACTCCGTCAAGACGATAACGGAAGTCATGACATCATCTCGCCCGCGAAGTCGATTCGCGATACACGGCTTAAACCGCTGATGATCAATAGGCGTGTATTGGCAATTCGTCGGGTAAACCAGGATGAAAAAAAGAAGTCTCAAGAAAGCAGAAGCCAACTCCTAGTTGAACTGAGAGATGCAGAAATCAAGCTGCTAAAAGGATTAGAAGGCAACGCCAGAATACTGCTGTTTCCCACGGCCAGAAACCCCATTGACTTGCTTTCGAGAGGTAGTGAAACGCTATCCGGCAAAGAGGCAACATGGCCCGTCAGTAGTGCCCCCCTGTTTGATGAACCTCGCTCGCGACCCACACATGAGTGGCGTGGTTAACAGGTCTTGCCTGTTGGGGCTGATAGGGAAATTTTAACAGAGGAAAAAGTTTGATGATGAAGCGCTTCTCATTTCACACTCGCCTGATGCTAGCACTGATTTTATTGTGTCCATTAACCGCAATGGCCGATCAACTCTTTTTAAAGCCTGGGCAGTCAAAAACATTACGAACCAAAGGGCGTGTTAATACGGTATTTATCTCAGATCCCTCGGTAGCGGACTATAAAGTATTGAATGAAAACACCATCGTATTGTATGCGAAGGTACCCGGTATTTCAGAGGTCACCGCCTATGATGCTGACACAAAAATTTTGGCTGATTTACAAATAAATGTTGATTCATTCTTGGGGGATATCAATCAGCGCATTGTGGTTGAGTTTCCCGGTAGTCAGGTGGTAGTTAAGAGTTTTATCAGCAGTGAAGGTAAATCTTATATCCTGACGGGAACTGTGCCCGATGAGGAAACCCGTGGGGCGATATATCAGTTAGTGGGCAGTGTCGTAGGGAAGGAAAGCAGAGATCTGAAGGTAAAGTATAATACTGATGATCGGGAAAGCTCAGAAGTTTTCTTTATGACAAACAAAATCTATAGCAATGTCATAAACAGATTACAATTACCATCATCCAATCAAGTTAACGTAAAGCTCAGCGTTGTTGAGGTAAGTAAAAAATTCACAGACACTTTAGGGATCGAATGGAGTAATTTAACCCTTAGTGGACTGATTAAAGGAAATGGTGTTGTTAATGATCCTGGTGTTTTCAGTTTTATTGGTCTTAAACGTGGATTCGATGCAGAAAATATCAGTACCACAATCAGTGCTGTTAATAATGACAGTTTGGCTCGGGTACTCGCTCAACCTAATCTCACCGTGTTGTCCGGTGAAGTGGCCAGCTTTTTAGTCGGCGGTGAAATCCCGCTGTTAGTACAAAGTAAAGAGGGTACAACCATACAATATAAAGAATATGGTATTCGATTAAATGTTGCTGCTAAAGTTGAAAAGAAACAGAAAATAAAACTGTTGGTTTCTAACGAAATCAGCAGTGTTTCAGGGAGTTATGCATACAATAATTACAGCATACCTCAGATAAAGACGCGGCGTTCCAGCTCTACGATCGAAGTGGCCGATGGTGATAGCTTTGTGATTGGTGGCTTACTTAATGAAGAGGATGTGGAATCACTGACCAAGGTCCCTTTCATTAGTGATATTCCTATTCTTGGGGCGCTGGCGCGTAAATCTCACACGGAAAGAAATAAAACAGAATTGGTAGTCTTTGCGACTGTCGATCTGGTTAAACCCGTGTCTTCGGCATCACGACATAAAATTCAGTTACCTGAGTATCACCGTAGCTCATCCGTTCAATTATTTTTTAATAGTGGTGTAGATAAAAATACCCGTGAAGGACGGCTTGCCAGTGATGCCCGTAGTTTTATGGAACGCGGTGGTTTTGCCAAATAGTCATGATAAATCAGGGTGCTATACATTGGAGTTTCACATGAAATTATTTTTTGATACCAAATCGAATAATAAAAATACAACAGTGAAGTCGCAGAAGAAAAAATTTGCACAGCCAATTTTAATTATTTCACCACGACCTAATGTGATGTCTGATATCGTCAGTCAGTTGTTAATGCATCATTTAGCTGATGTCATACCGCATGAAGCGGATTTTTTTACTATGAATGATAATCCAGCTGCCAGCGATGCCATCGCGGTTATTGTCGATATTGGTGATGTGGATAATGTTGAACTTATTATGCAGATGGTTGCGCTACTCATCCCGGTTTCGGCAAAACCGATTATGGTGGGGAATAATGACTCAATCCGCTTTGCACATGCGTTGATGATGGCAGGAATCAACTATCGGCATATTGGATCACAGTTAGCGCAATTGCCCGATCTGATTCGTGATCCTGTTCCTGCTACGCATAACCGAGTGACGATGAAAATCAGCGTTCTGGGATGCAAGGGTGGAGCAGGAGCATCCACGGTGGCGCATCAGCTTTTTAAGGCCGCGGGAATGCTGACCTCAATACCCATGCTGTTGGTGCAGGGTTGCAGCGGCAGTCGAGATTTGGATTTATTGTTAGCTAAAGCGTTACCTAACGACGGCAGCATTGCCGATCTTACCGCTCATCAGTCGGTAAAGATGGAAACGTGCGACGCAGCATGGCTGTATGAGGATACCGCCTTTAATAGATATAATCTGGCTTTCTTTGATCATGGAATTCATATACACCTCGAACAGCAACTGGAACAGGTATTTATGCAGTCCCATGTCATTGTGTTGGTAATTTCACGGGCGTTAGCCTCATTGCGTGTGGCGAAAAATATACTGGAAGAGCATAAACGTTTCTTGCTGGCAAACCCACTGAAAGAAACGCGTATTTTTCTGTGTTTAAACGAGAGCCATCCAAAAAATACGGATGAGCTTGTTAATGCTGATATTGAAGAATATCTCGGGCTCGCTATTTTTAGCGTAAATACCTACAGCGTTCATCATAATCAACTCTCCTCAGAGAGTTCACTTTATCGACTTGCTGCTCACCTGTTAGGCAAGTCGTTGGTCCCTAAGCCATCCCGTAAGATTCTGTTTTCCCTGCCGACTTTTCGTCGTACCGCGCGTCAAAATGCGGTCGTGTGATTTTTGGTCTTTTTGATATCTGAGCAGCGGGCAACGGAACAAGTGAAAGAGGGAAAAAGTGATGAATATTGAAACTGAAATGACCAGCACATTGCTCTATTTCCGCGAGCAGGTGCTTAAAAATATCGATTTAGAGCGCATTGATGAGTTGAAAAATCAGCGTGATGCGCTGTTGCGAGAAGTTAACGACGCCATTCAACGCGTGATGAATAACACAGGACAATACCTTTCAAGCCGGGTTTGCAACTGCTTAAGCGAGCTTATTGCCGATGAGATTACGGGGTATGGACCGCTGCGTGAGTTGATGGAAGATGAAAGTGTCAGTGACATTTTGGTTAATGGGCCTGAACGTATTTTTGTTGAGCGAACGGGGAAATTGGAATTAGTCGATAAGCGTTTTATCAGCAACGAGCAGTTGATTGATATTGCCCGTCGACTGGTAGCGCGGGTGGGGCGCCGCGTTGATGACTCGCAACCGTTGGTCGATGCGCGCATGCCTGACGGTAGTCGCCTGAACGTGGTCATCGCGCCTGTTGCACTGGATGGTGCCTTGATCTCAATTCGTAAGTTTGGGTCCGGGCAGAGAACGCTGGCCAATCTGGTTGAGTACGGCAGTATGAATGAGATGATGGCTAATTTTCTGGTTATCGCGAGTCGCTGCCGCGTAAATATTATTGTCTCTGGCGGGACCGGGTCTGGGAAGACAACCCTGTTAAATGCCATGTCCCACTATATCGATGAAGGCGAGCGGGTACTGACGCTGGAAGATGCAGCTGAGTTGCGTTTACAGCAACCGCATGTTGTCAGGCTGGAAACCCGTATGGCCGGTGCCGAGAACCAAGGCCAGGTTACTATGCGCCATCTCGTCGTCAATGCACTGCGTATGAGGCCCGATCGCATTATTATCGGGGAGTGCCGGGGAGAAGAAGCGTTCGAAATGTTGCAGGCAATGAACACCGGCCATGATGGATCCATGTCAACCTTGCATGCCAACTCACCGCGTGATGCCTTGGCACGTCTTGAAAGTATGGTCATGATGTCAAGCGCGGCACTTCCCCTTGCAGCAATCCGCCGCAATATCGTATCGGCAATCCATATCGTTGTTCAGGTATCTCGCTTGCCTGATGGCTCACGAAAAGTCATTAACATTACAGAAGTAATGGGTATGGAAGGCGATAACATTATCTTGCAAGATATCTTCAGCTATTCCGCGCAGGCCGAACGCTCTGAAACGGGGGCAATTCAGGGAAGTTTTACCTCTTACGGTCTATTACAGCGCTCAACCGTATACCAACAGGCAATAGTCCATGATATGCAAGAGCCTTTGAAGCAACTGTTCGGAAATAAATTACCATGATCTTTATCTTCATCAGCATGCTTCTACTTGGCTTGCTCCAACTCGTGCTAGAGCATCGGAAGGAAAAAAATATTCAACGCTTACGTCACGTTGCTACTGTACCGAGAACTAACAAGTTAACCTACCGACTTAAGCAGCATTCATTATGGCAATGTTTAGTGGAACTTTTCAGTGATATTTCTCGGTATTTGCTAGGTAAAGAGTATGACTTGGCGTTAAAAAATGGTTTGGTTGTCTTCGCTGTTCAAGCGGTAAGTATTTATAGTAGCCTGGAGTATTTACATATTGATTTAATTATTGTATCGCCGCTTATGTTGTTGTTGACATTGTATATACTTTTTCAACGGAGTAAAAAAGCGGCGCGAGTAGAATTCGAAAACACATTTTCGGAGGCGTTGAATATTATTAACAGCGTTATTAGTGCTGGGAATTCAGTGATGCTCGGCATTGAACAGTGTGGTGAAAAAATTGCAGGTGTTGTTGGCAAAGAGTTTAAAAAAATATCTCAGCGCCTTGAAATTGGTGAGGATATTGAAAGTGTTTTGATGGAGTCGTATCGACGTTTACCTTATAGGGAGTATTATTTTTTTATTGTTACTGTTTTGGTGAATATGAAAGGGGGAGGGCAAATCAAAGACGTCATGACACGGTTAGCAACCATGATCTCTAATGGGAAAATTATTGATAGAAAAAAATTGTCCATGACATCTGAAGTAAGAATGTCTGTAAAAATATTAACGGGCGTTCCTATTTTTTTCTTCTTTTTCATAAAATACAGTTCTCCAGACAGTTTTGCCATATTGCTTTATGAACCAATGGGTAAATTCATACTTTATTATGCGGTAGGTAGCATTTTCTCGGGGATTTTTATTCTTTGGTTAATGATGAATAAGTTATAGGTGAGTTATGTTTTATCTGTTTTCACTGCTCATGATGGTTCTGGGCCTGTGTGGAATTCTTATCAATTTTTTAAAAGACAAGAATAAAAACAAATCATTAATGTTGTTGAATGTATATAAGCATTCACGGAATGATACTGAACACCAGGATCACGCATCGCATGTTGAGAATATTTTGATAAAATCAAGCCGTTTGATTTCGATTGCATCATTGTTAGATAAAAATGTGATACTAAAAATGCTAACCGTCGTTACGCTTGGTGGAGTATTATTTTTACTGAACATAAGTGGTATCCTCAAAATGTCAATGAATGTTTTACTCATTTGTTTTTTAATCCTGAGTGTATCAGTCATTATTTTACCTGACGTGGTCAAAAAGCGTATTATCGTAAAACGGTTAAAAAGCATATCAAACGATTTACCCTTTATTATTGATATGATGGCGGTTTGTATTCAGTCTGGAATGACGGTTGAAAAATCCATGCGATATATTAGTGATAACACTAAGCATGTTAATAAGGATATTGCCATAATTCTGGAACGTGTCATTCTAAAAACAGAGGTTAGTGGAATCAATGCCGCGTTGGAACAACTTTATCAAGAGATAGCCAGTAATGAAGTGAGAATGTTATGTACTACATTACAACAGAGCATAAATTTTGGCTCAACCATTTACAAAATGTTAATCGCTTTAGGTAAGGAAATGAGAGATATACAGTTACTCGATATGGAAGAAAAAGTGGCAAGCTTATCTGCCAAAATGACCATGCCGATGATTGGCTTTATTATGTTTCCATTGTTGGCAATAATTGTAGGACCAGGTTTGATAGGGATGATGGCATTATGGGGAAGTTAGTTAATATTTTATTATTACTTTCAGTTTTTTTTCTCGCAGGATGTGTAACCAAAAGCGGAAATCACAATGCTATTGACGAGGAGCAGAAGGAGTTTATTCTTACCAAGATGAATGATTTTCAAGGGTTAATTAAATTATATCGTGAAAAACTAAATCGAAAAGATGATGCAAAAACACGGTATATTTTGGCAAGTCATTACCACTCTGCGATGGATTATGAATCATCAAGGCATTATTTAGCGCCTTTGCTGGTCGATAATCCCGATGAAGATATTCTGTTACTTGAAGGCAAGAATTTGCTGGAACAAGGACACATTACTGAGGCACTTGACAGAGTTAGGGCGGCTTTGAATAAAAACCCTGAAAATGGGGAAGCGTTAAACACGCAAGGCGTGTTGCTGGCGCAGCAGGGCAATTATCTTGCCGCCAAGGTATCGTTCGATAAAGCCAGAACGCATTTTGTTGATGAAGATAAAGTCATTAATAACCTCGCGATGCTGGCTATTATGCAAGAGGATTATCCTACCGCAAGGGGCTATCTGGCCCCCTTGTATGCGCGAGGGTATACGGGTGAAAATCTATTACATAATTTAGTGTTTGTACTGGTGAAAATGCGGGATTTTGAGGGAGCAGAAGCGGTATTGCATCGAGCAAAGAACGTTGATATCCGTGATGGCTTGCTTGAATCGTTATCAAAAATCAAGCCCCGCTCTCAACGCCAGTTACAACAACGCGAATTGCTGGCTAAGCAAGATGTATCGATAAATAAAGGCCAGGATGACGAAGACGCTACGCCCACATTACCATTATCGAAAGAGCATAATAACGAGATTATTGCGGTCCGGGCGGGACAACATGAAAAATATTTCCGCATTGCAATGGAGTCACGGGAAAGAATAGCAGTTAAAGAGCTTGGTGATAGAGCGTCGAACCAGATAGTCTATGAATTACAAGGCGTGACGGCGAGTGATGACATATTGCATATAGGAAACAACTTGATGGTAGACGGCAATGTAAAGTCAATTTCAATTGCACATAAAGATAAAAATACCATCTTAGTGAAGTTCTTATTAAAGAAAAAAATGGATAAGTTGAAGGTATTTCACCTTGACGCTGAGAAATCAGCACCTGATATATTAGTGTTTGATTTCTATCACGGCTAATTTTTATTGGGGATATTCTCTGAGTTGTATCATCAAACTGGTTTTTATTGTATTATGGGCTTTGTTGAATAAATCAGAACTTGTAACGACTGCGCCCCATACGGGTCGATTGTTACGTGATGCGAATATTGTTCGGCATTCCTAATAGCGTGATCCGGTTAAGCGCTTTGACCATGGCCATGGCTTCACCCACCTGAG
>NZ_JAHWCO010000632.1:0-1076 GCF_020054415.1 Candidatus Symbiopectobacterium sp.
ACCGCGCTGCTTGAGGGCCTTGTTATAAGAGGGCCAGTTGGTGATTTTAAAATTTTGTTTTGCCATGGAGACCTGATTTTGAAACAACTGTGGAGATCTGCTCCGATGATTACCCAAAAGTTCTATTTATTCAACAAAGCCTTCTCCAAGGTGAAACTCACCATGTCAGAATGCGAAAAACTGCTTTTTAAGCCTAAGGAGGTAGGTAAGTCGTTCGGCGATAAGGTGAAACTGGAGGATTTCCGCTGCGTCAGGGTGAAAAACAGGGATACGTGGTAAATAGCACAATAAACCACCCAATTGACCTAGGGATAACCCATGCGCTATAGTCACTCTGCATCTGCAAATTCAGGTGCCGGGATTGTCACCCCGATGAATAAACCGCGCCAATAGACACGCCGCGAGCGTGTTTTTTATTGGCCCCAGCCAAGTCACATATCAATGGTGGCTCAGGTGGGGGAGCCGTAAGGCTCGCCGGTTGGTTTATCCGGTTGTGACAACCCTGTCTGAGCTACCACCAATGAGATTGTCACCTCGAGTGGTAGCAGTACTGCTATAAACCATTGGAGGTCATCGTGACCGTATTAGCCACCACTCCATTCACTTTTGAAAATCACATAGTGCGCACAGTCATCATTAATGATGAGCCTTGGTTTGTTGCCAAGGATGTTTGTGATGCTCTAAAACTAACGAATTCTCGCATGTCTTTACAAGCATTGGACGATGACGAGAAGGGTGTAAGTTCAATTTACACCCTTGGCGGGCAGCAGGATTTAGCGATCATCTCCGAATCCGGCATGTTCACCTTAGTACTACGCTGCCGTGACGCTGTGAAGCAGGGCACTCTGCCCCATCGCTTCCGCAAGTGGGTGACGAGTGAAGTACTTCCCTCAATCCGCAAGACCGGCAACTACGAGAATCCGCAGTATAAACCTCAAGCCGCCGAACTATTCAGTAGCCATGATATCGACAGCCTTACCCGCCTCGTCTGGAGCATGGCAAACGGTTTTCACTTCGACCGGGCATGGAGCAACGCCATTTGGTACGCTCTGCGCCGTGTAACCGGCGTACCCTCC
>NZ_JAHWCO010000039.1:0-1158 GCF_020054415.1 Candidatus Symbiopectobacterium sp.
AAAAGGCTTCTGGGTGGTCATCTAAGTCTGAGAGACTACGATGCTCAGGTGGGTGAAGCCATGGCCATGGTCATGGTCAAAGCGCTTAACCGGATCACGCTATTAGGAATGCCGAACAGTATTCGCATCACGTAACAATCGGCCCGTATGGGGCGCAGTCATTACAGGTTCTGATTTATTCAACAAAGCCCAACAAAGCCCAACAAAGCCCAACAAAGCCCAACAAAGCCCCAAAACTGGCATAGAAAAACAGCATGATTACTTATTATTTAACAAAGCCATTTTACACTGTAATCAAGATATTGAATACACGACCTGGAGGATGAGATGAATATTAAGGATTATATTTCTGCATATACTTTCAAAGATGTTGAAGCAGCATATAGATTGGCGATAGAGGATAAAAAGCATTTAGAGTTCGCGCAACGTCTCATAGTCGTAAGAATGAGCCATGAAAATCCAGCTAGCTCGCAATATTGCAGATATAAACAGTTAAATAATAATCTGATTCTAATTCATAGTTGTCGTAATGACCCTGTTCAGGAAAATAAAGTTGTCGCAATAAATGTAATAAATGAAGTAGCGGTAGATTTGAAATTAAATCAGGATGTTGTTAAGTTCCAGCTGAAACAGCTTCCAGGTGTTTTAAAACAATTCCTAGAGTCAAATGATGCAATTTGCGTTCATAAAGAATATCCAGTGCGTCGAATTATTACATTACTATCAGGAATTACGTATTCTGAATCACAAGATGTCAGTTATAAAGCAAGAGGTTTTTTAGAAGAAGCTATAAATGGAAAGACATTTAAATCCTTTGGTAATGAGATAAACATAGGGGATTTTGATTTTAATCTACTAAAAGAGCATGTTAACAGAATAAGCGAGTGGATTGCTACCATAAGTTGTACTAGCTCAGACCTGATCTAGTACATTTAAATTCATAACCGCTTTTAGACTTAAAAGCCTCGCGTTTGCGTTCATCCATCCATTCAGTGACGCTAATCGGGTGTTTGCGATGGCTTTGTTGAATAAATAGAACTTTTGGGTAATCATCGGAGCAGATCTCCACAGTTGTTTCAAAATCAGGTCTCCATGGCAAAACAAAATTTTAAAATCACCAACTGGCCCTCTTATAACAAGGCCCTCAAGCAGCGCGGT
>NZ_JAHWCO010000285.1:0-3010 GCF_020054415.1 Candidatus Symbiopectobacterium sp.
AAATGTGCTGCGGGCGTACGCCGATGGCCACTTTACTTGATGGAAAACGGATCTGGGCAGAAAAGAATCTGAACCAGATGTAATCTGACAGACACCTGTATAAATAATCGGTAACTGTCAGATCAGGTCTGAGCTAGTACATTTCGTCTTTTCACCGTTAACCATGGAGACGAACAACTCTTCCAGACGGTTCGCCTTGTTACGCATACTCAAATCCCTTGTGTGCTTAATTAGCTGAAAACGCCATTGAGTCCCTGCTCACGCATCACGTCCACTTCCAGCGTTGAAGTATCTGTCAGACGGTGGGCATACCCCTCCAGCTTGGGTAGCGTGCTTTTCGGTGCGAGATCGAGAATAAAGGTTTCCGATTGCACGTTGGCAAGTAGTGCCTTCATCTAGGTGTTTTCCACCAATTCACCATGCTGAATAATGCCGATATTGCGGCACAGCATTTCCGCTTCTTCCAGGTAGTGCGTGGTTAGAATGATGGTGGTGCCCTGCGCGTTCAGCGCTTTGAGAACCCCCCACATGGAACGACGCAGTTCGATATCCACCCCGGCGGTTGGCTCATCAAGGATCAACAGCTTGGGTTCATGCATCAGGGCGCGCGCAATCATCAAACGGCTCTTCATCCCACCGGAAAGCATGCGTGCCTTTTCCTGACGCTTTTCCCACAGATCGAGCTGCTTGAGGTATTTCTCCGCCCGTTGCAGGGCGTCCTGGCGCGACACACCATAGTACCCTGCCTGATGGGTGACGATTTGCAGCACCGTTTCAAACGGGTTGAAGTTAAACTCTTGAGGCACCAGCCCGAGTTGGCGCTTGGCGTTAACGATATCGCGCTCCAAATCGTAGCCGAAAACGCGTACCTTACCGGAAGATTTGTTTACCAGTGAGCTGATGATACCAATCGTGGTCGATTTCCCTGCTCCGTTCGGTCCCAGCAGTGCATAAAAATCCCCAGCCTCCACGCGCAGATCGATACCGCGCACTGCCTTGACGCCCCCTGGGTACGTTTTGGTCAGTTTCTCCAGTTCCAGTGCATATGTCATAACAAGTTAACTAGCCCTATTATCAATGAGTGACTCAGTTTCGATTTTAAAACATTCACGCTTGCCTTATATTGCCTTTCACTGCCCTTTTTTTGTCACAGGCCATTTACTTTCATGAAAGATATTGAAACGCTCATCGCCAACAACCAGCGTTGGTCCAACACCATGGTTGAAGAAGATCCGGGTTACTTTGAACGTCTGGCGTTGGCACAAAAACCCCGTTTTTTGTGGATTGGCTGCTCTGACAGTCGCGTACCCTCTGAAAGCCTGACCAGCCTTGCGCCCGGCGAACTGTTCGTTCACCGCAATGTGGCAAACCTGGTTATCCATACCGATTTAAACTGCCTTTCCGTAGTGCAGTATGCCGTTGAAGTGCTCGAAGTCGAACACATCATCATTTGTGGGCATTACGGTTGCGGCGGTGTGCAGGCTGCGGTAGAAAACCCAGAATTGGGGCTTATCAACAACTGGCTGCTGCACATCCGTGATTTGTGGTACAAGCATAGCTCGCTGTTGGGAGAATTGCCGCCCGAAGAACGCTTTAACAAACTGTGTGAAATCAATGTGGTAGAACAAGTCTACAACCTAGGCCATTCCACCATCATGCAATCCGCCTGGAAGCGAGGCCAAAAGGTCACGATTCACGGCTGGGTGTATGGCATCAAGGACGGTTTGTTAAGCGATCTGGAAGTTACCGCTACTAGCCGCGAAACGCTGGAACAGCGCTATCGCCGCGCCATCTCTTCCCTGATCTGATTTTACAGGGGCACCTTATGTGCCCCTCTATCTGGCGCGACCACGTAGAGCCTATCCCAGTAGGCGAAATTGGCGCAGCCAGTTTAGTCACGGACGGCGCGCAGAAACCGGAGCGTACACGGAGTACGTGAGGATTTCGAGCACTGCCCAGGGCCAAAATGGCAAGTAAAATAGCCCTAATGGGATAGGATCTTATTCCTGCGGAATCACCTTGCCAATATAAGGCAAATGCCGATAGTGCTGTGCGTAGTCGATGCCGTATCCCACCACAAATTCGTCAGGAATAGAAAAACCGACCCACTCCACTTTCACGTCAACCTCCTGGCGCTCCGGCTTATCCAGCAGCGTACAGATAGCCAGCGACGCAGGCTCACGCAGATGCAGAATTTTGTTTTGTATTCAATGAGTTGATGTAGCATCAAACGTAGTACTCGCGTTCGATGTAAGTACCGATGATCCTATCGTGCATTTCGGATGATTTTGAATATCCGGGCGTCTTGCGATTGAGCCGTTTCAATCGGTTACGCAGTGTCAGATGTGCACGCTCAATACGCTGTGTATATGTATTAGTCGCGACTAATACAAATCATATCAGCGTTGTCGCTGCGAAAGCCGCTCCGGTTAAGCAATGAGGAGAGGTGAGGTTTTCTTTCTGTAGCAGATCCTCCGCCTGTACGGAGGATGAGCAATGGGTAGAGTGATGTTGTCAGCCGTTTGAGAACTCCGCATCAAGCGGCGTTCTGTAACCGATTACTATTTTTGCAGATCGAGGCGGTATAACGCAAAGCCCACGTCATCATGGCCGAGGGATGTCATCGGGTATTGCGCTTTTTCTTTGATAAAAGCCGCAGCCTTCGCTGAAGGTGCCGTTTCCACGCGGATATACAGTGGTGTGTCGCTCTTGATCGGCGCCAAACTCCAATTGTTGTCCGCTTGAGGTTTCACTTCGCCCTGTTTTTGCGTTTCTGCACTGATATAGGCGGCCAGCACAGAACGGTTTTCATCAGGTGAGGCAAAGGCAACGTACTTTTCTCCGGTTCCGGCAAATTTTTCGCCGTAGGCGGGCTTTGTTGAATAAATAGATTTTATGCTGGCAGCCCAGTGAAACGACGGATCCTCGCAACGTAAAATCATGCAGTTAGGCCTCATGAGAAAAGTGTACACCTGAGATGACAAGCATTTTCAACCAAAACTGGCATGGA
>NZ_JAHWCO010000591.1:0-1925 GCF_020054415.1 Candidatus Symbiopectobacterium sp.
AAATGTGCTGCGGGCGTACGCCGATGGCCACTTTACTTGATGGAAAACGGATCTGGGCAGAAAAGAATCTGAACCAGATGTAATCTGACAGACACCTGTATAAATAATCGGTAACTGTCAGATCAGGTCTGAGCTAGTACACTTTTTATTATCGAGTTCGGTGACCGCCTTGACGGTCACTTCTGAGGAAAGGCATTTACACAAAATCTTAAACAGGCTCGAATTTCCTTTTACTCTTCAGCAACAACCTACAGCGGCGCGTGTGTCAGCAGTGCCGATGCTGACAATGTGGTCCCCGGTAACGGTTGTGCACGCCGCACTTTAAAGGTATCCATCGCCAAAATCAGTTACCTTGATTGATCCTCCAGCGAACGGGTTGCCATCGTCGCTTCCTCTACCAGCGATGCATTTTGCTGTACAACCACTTCCATCTGTGTAACCGCAATATTTACCTGATCGATACCGTGGCTCTGTTCCTGGGATGCCTGAGCGATTTCCTTCATCAACGTGTTAACATTAATAATCTGCGTTGAAATGGCAGACATGGTTTCACTTGCCTGAGCCGTCAGGGTTGACCCTTCGCTGACGCGCGTATTGGAGTCCACGATCAGCGCATGAATCTCTTTTGACGCTTGCGCGCTGCGCTGTGCAAGCGTTCTTACTTCGTTGGTCACTACCGCAAAACCACGCCCTTGTTCACCTGCACACGCGGCTTCCACCGCTGCGTTCAACGCCAGTATGTTGGTTTGGAACGCAATGCCGTCAGGTAAATTAAAATATCAAGATATTGATATTAAATAAAATAATATTAATTAATATTTAATATACCCGATTAAGTACCCGCATTGATTTACACCTCATGTACGATTCTTTTTCGGGGATTGAAACCTGCTAATCACTCGCAAGCATTTATAGCCGATTCTAACACTTTCTCGTAGCCAATGCGCTGGTGACGTTCCGCACGTAGCGCCCGCATCTGCTGATCGATAGGTGCACCGATTTTTAACTGGTCTACAGCGAAAGCCGGTTTTGATACCTCGGCAGTTTTACACACTATCGGCACGGGTACTTTCACTTCGACATAAACCGGATCCGGATGTGGGGTTTTACCACAACCCGCCAGCACCAAAACACCCACCAGAATTACGCGATTCATTTCGAACGCTCCCGCCGTAGCTCATCATCAAACGCCGCTGACGCAGCCGCGCATGCTTCACCCATGGTTTGTTCAGACAGAACGGCATTCGCAGCGGCATACTCCGTTTGTGCCGATTTGCGGGCTTCCTCTTGTTTTGCTTTTGCACTGGCTTCTCGCAGGTCGGCTAAAAGTTTTAATGCCGCCACGCCGTTGTTTTGGGCTGATATCGCCGCATCCTGCTGGTGCTTCTCCGTTTTGCAGGTTGTCAGCAGCCCATTGAGGTTATCAATGGTGGGTTGGTAGTGGCGCGCCGCCAGCCAGGCACCCGCGCCGACGATGGACGCCAGCGCTAACAGGAAAACAACAAGTCGCGTAGCCGTGTTCATTTATCCAGCCCCCAGCAGGTTAATTCAGATTCCTGCTCGCGCCGTTCAATCTGCCCGTAACAGTTGTTTGAGCGGATACGGCAATCTTTGCCACCGTCCCAAATCCAGCGCTTAATTTCTTTACAGGCACCAATCAGATCGCCTGCATTTAATTTGCGGTAGAACGTTGAGGTGAAGCAGTTAGCCGGGCCGATATTCCAAGGACAAAATGAGGCAATGCCGACTTTCTGAGGTTCGTTGAGCGGCACGCTAACGTTGCGCTCCACCCAATCGAGCGCCTTTTTCTGCTCTATGGCATCAACTTTTGCGCACTGCTCAGCGGTCAGCTTCATGCCCTTCACTACTGGCTTGCCATCTACCCGCGTTACACCACCGCAAATCGTCCATACACCACCACCATC
>NZ_JAHWCO010000254.1:0-1439 GCF_020054415.1 Candidatus Symbiopectobacterium sp.
GATATGGGCAAACCAGTACGATCCTGATCAGCCAGTTGCCGGTGGAGCAATGGTACGGTGTGATGGAAAACCCTACGGCGGCCGATGCCTTCCTGGATCGGCTGATCCACAACGCCCACAGACTGGAGCTTAAGGGAGAATCATTAAGGAAAAATAGCCCGGTAGTGGAAAGCGCAGAAGAAACACGCTAACACGATAAAAAAAGTCAGGTTCCCGGATGATCGATACGATGCGAAAACGTGATCGACCTTAGATGCGAATCGATGATTGATCGCATGCGAATATGCAGTGACTGGGTTGCCGCGCTGCCGGTGACCAGCATGTGGGATCTGTTTTGCGGTGTCGGTGGTTTTGGATTGCACTGTGCCACGCCGGACATGCCTTTGACCGGTATTGAAATCAGCGCAGAGGCTATTGCCTGTGCGCAGCGCTCCGCCACACAGCTTGGGTTGATGCAGGTGACATTTCAGGCGCTGGACTCCACACAATTTGCCACTGGCAATGCCAGTGCGCCGGATCTGGTGATAGTAAACCCACCACGACGCGGCATAGGTTGAGAGCTGTGTGCGTATCTGAGCCAGATGGCACCTGCGTATATCCTCTACTCAAGCTGTAATGCACAGACCATGGCAAGTGATATCAGTCTGTTGCCGGGATACCGAATTATACAGGTACAACTGTTCGATATGTTCCCGCATACCGCGCACTATGAGGTGCTGACGCTATTGCGGCGTGGGTAATGCTCAGGAAAAAGAGACAAAAAAGCGCACGAGGGTGCTTGTTGACCAGACTCTGACTTATTGCGGGAACCATTTGTCGTTGATGACTTTATAGGTACCGTCTGCTTTGATGGCTTCCAGTGCGCCGTTCAATTTTGCCAGCAGTGCTTTGTCATCAGGACGAACGGCGATACCGAGAACGGTGCCGAAGTATTCCGCGTCAGCGACATGTTCGCCAACGGTTGCCAGTTCCGGGTTGTTCTTGATCCACTCATTGACCACCGCCGTATCACCGAAAACGCCGTCGATGCGTCCGTTTTTCAAATCCAGCACCGCATTTTGATAGCTTTCGTAGGAGACGGTCTGCACTTCCGGATGCTTGTCATTCATGTACTTCTGGTGCGTGGTACCGTTTTCCATCCCGATGCGCTTGCCTTTCATGGCGGCAAAATCACTGAATTTGCCCTTCTGCGCGATAACCACGGCAGAGTTGGCATAATAGGGCTGGGTAAAGGCCACTTGCTTGCTGCGCTCTGGGGTGATGTCAATCCCGGAGATCACGGCATCGTAACGACGGAATTTGGTCGTGTATTCAATATGTTGATTGCAGTGTGAAATGTCCGGTTTTGGATGTGGAATACAGTGGCTAAAGTTGATGTAAGATGCCCGTTTTGTGAACAGACATCTCCTGTGAAAAAACACGGTTATGGCAAAAGTGGC
>NZ_JAHWCO010000578.1:0-3730 GCF_020054415.1 Candidatus Symbiopectobacterium sp.
AGGTGGGTGAAGCCATGGCCATGGTCAAAGCGCTTAACCGGATCACGCTATTAGGAATGCCGAACAGTATTCGCATCACGTAACAATCGACCCGTATGGGGCGCAGTCGTTACAAGTTCTGATTTATTCAACAAAGCCTCTGTTATCCTTCGGTCCCGACAATTACAGCCAACCCGCCGCTTAACCAATATTTTGTACTATTATTTATCCATTAGTCCGCTAATTGGCAAATTTTAACCCACGGCGATTGCATAAGTATCCTGCCGACGTTAACATTCGCGGCATCAATGTCTATTCAATTCTTGCGCATGAGTATTCAACTAAACAGCATTAACTGTTTCTATGGCGTGCATCAGGCGCTATTCGATGTCACCCTTGATTGTCCGGCTGGCGAAACGCTGGTGTTATTGGGTCCCAGCGGTGCGGGGAAAAGCTCGCTGCTGCGCGTATTGAACCTGCTGGAAATGCCACGTTCGGGCACGCTTTCCATTGCAGGCAACCAGTTTACGTTTGCACAGCCGCCGAGTGACGGTGCCATTCGTGAGTTGCGCCGCAATGTCGGCATGGTATTTCAACAATACAACCTGTGGCCACACCTGACCGTCACGCAAAACCTGACCGAGGCACCTTGTCGGGTATTGGGGTTGAGCAAAGACGAGGCGCTGGCACGTGCAGACAAACTGTTAACACGTTTACGCCTGCGCGATTTTGCTGATCGTTTCCCGCTGCATTTGTCCGGTGGGCAACAGCAACGCGTGGCGATTGCCCGCGCACTGATGATGGAACCCCAGGTGCTGCTGTTTGATGAACCAACAGCCGCGCTCGATCCTGAAATCACGGCCCAGGTGGTCGGTATTATTCAGGAACTGGCACAGACCGGCATCACCCAAGTGATCGTCACTCACGAAGTGGATTTTTCACGTAA
Organism: Candidatus Symbiopectobacterium sp.; assembly: GCF_020054415.1. Classification (NCBI taxonomy): domain Bacteria; kingdom Pseudomonadati; phylum Pseudomonadota; class Gammaproteobacteria; order Enterobacterales; family Enterobacteriaceae; genus Symbiopectobacterium; species Candidatus Symbiopectobacterium sp. The sequence goes on from NZ_JAHWCO010000578.1 coordinate 926, forward strand.
AACTGCCAGCCGTGTGGTGTACATGGAAAATGGCCGTATTGTCGAACAGGGTGATGCGAGCCACTTTACTGCGCCGCAAACCGCTGAGTTCGCCAGTTATCTTTCTCATTGATGAACAAGATGGAAATGACAATGAAAAAATTACTCGTTGCAGCACTCCTCGCCAACGCCAGCGTTGCCGCCAGCGCCGCTGAAACCATCCGTTTCGCGACTGAAGCGTCTTACCCTCCGTTCGAATTCGTGGGCGATAATAACAAGATCCAAGGATTTGATGTCGATCTTGCCAATGCGCTGTGCAAAGAGATGAACGCCACCTGTACGTTTAGCAATCAAGCCTTTGACAGCTTGATCCCAGGGCTTAAATTCCGCCGTTATGAAGCGGTTATGGCGGGGATGGATATTACGCCGGAACGTCAGCAACAGGTTACGTTTAGCCAACCTTGCTACGACAACTCTGCGCTGTTTATCGCACAGAAAGGCAAAGTGGCCGATATTGGTGCCCTGAAAGGTAAGCGCGTTGGCGTGCAAAACGGTACGACTCACCAAAAATACCTACTGGACCAACACAAAGATGTGACCACAGTGCCCTATGACAGCTATCAGAATGCCATTCTGGATCTGAAAAGCGGCCGTCTGGACGCGGTATTCGGTGACACCGCCGTGGTGAATGAGTGGCTGAAACAGAATGACCAGTTGGCTACCGTAGGTAGCAGCGTGACGGATAAAAACTACTTTGGTATCGGTTTGGGCATTGCGGTGCGTCAGGGTAACGATGCACTGGTCAAACGCTTCAATGACGCGCTGGAAAAAGTCAAACAGGATGGCACTTATCAGTCCATCTACAACAAATGGTTTCAGCAGTAATCTCGCTCAATGATTGAATTTCATCCTCTTGCAAGCGCCGCCGGCATGACCGTCGGCCCTGCCGTTTGTGCACTGGTACTCGGTTTGATTCTGGCGATGCTGTTTGCTGTCTGGGAAATGGCGCGCTGGAAGCCTGTTGCCTGGTGTGGCACAGCGTTAGTGACGCTGCTACGCGGTCTGCCGGAAATTCTGGTGGTGCTGTTTATCTATTTTGGTTCATCACAGTTGCTACTGATACTGGCAGATGGCTTTACGCTCAGTATTGGTGGCGCAGCGTATCCCATCAAGTTAAACATTGAGACGTTTGAAGTCAGCCCGTTTCTGTGCGGTGTGATTGCATTGGCGCTGCTGTATGCAGCCTATGCGTCACAAACGCTGCGCGGCGCGCTCAAATCGGTCCCGCAAGGGCAGCGCGAATCAGGGCAAGCCCTGGGTTTGAGTAAAGCAGCTATCTTCTTTCGTCTGATCATGCCGCAAATGTGGCGTCATGCCCTGCCCGGTCTCGGCAACCAATGGCTGGTATTGCTGAAAGATACCGCATTGGTGTCATTGATTAGCGTGAACGATCTGATGCTGCAAACCAAGAGCATAGCCACACGTACCCAAGAGCCCTTTACCTGGTATGTGATTGCGGCAGCAATTTATCTGGTAATCACCTTGTTAAGTCAATACGTCCTCAAACATATCGAACTGCGTACTACGCGCTTTGAACGGAGGCCGTCTTGATGCTTGCCTACCTACCTGAATTGCTCAAAGGGTTGCACACCAGCCTTAGCCTTACGCTAGTGGCGCTGATTGCCGCACTGGTTATCTCTTTGGTGCTGACGGCAGTGCTTGCGTTAAAAACGCCGGTATTGTCGCTGATATCCCGGGCGTACATCACGCTGTTTACCGGCACACCGCTGCTGGTGCAAATCTTCCTGATCTACTATGGTCCGGGCCAGTTTCCGGCAATCCAGCAGATCCCGTGGTTGTGGCACTTGCTCTCTCAACCCTGGCTGTGCGCCATGATTGCGCTGGCATTAAACAGCGCGGCCTATACTACGCAACTGTTTTACGGTGCCGTACGCGCCATACCTTCCGGGCAGTGGCAATCCTGTGCAGCGCTGGGTATGTCACCGGCACAAACATTGCGTATTTTGCTGCCCTATGCCTTCAAACGCGCCCTACCGTCCTATTCAAACGAAGTGGTGTTGGTGTTTAAAAGTACCTCGCTGGCTTACACCATCACGCTGATGGAGGTGATGGGTTACAGCCAACTGATGTATGGTCGTACCTACGATGTCGCCGTGTTCGGTACCGCAGGGATTATTTATCTGTGCGTCAATGGGTTGTTAACATTGCTGATGCGGCTCATCGAACGACGCGCACTGGCGTTTGAACACCGTAACTGATATATCTTGTACGACAAAAAGCAGGCTTCGGCCTGCTTTTTGTCTGTTTCATCAGTACTTAAATGTATTTTAAATCATTTTATTTGCATATTAATTCACTTAATGGCAATGTGATTTCCGTTGAGCGGGAAGCATGCCGCATGAGAATTTAAAAAAATCGTTGGAGCACAACATGAAAAAAATTCGTGGTCGCCACGTTACTGGCAGGTATGGTATTTTGCGCTAACACCGCAGACACTATCCGTTTTACCGCCTCCGCCACCTATCCGCCATTTGAATCTCTCGATGCCAACAACGAGATCGTCGGCTTTGATATGGATCTGGCGAAAGCTCTGTGCAAACAGATGCAAGCTAACTGCACCTTCACCAACCAAGCTTTCGGCAGCATGATTCCGGCGCTGAAATTCCGGGTCGTGTATTCAATGAGTTGATGTAGCATCAAACGTAGTACTCGCGTTCGATGTAAGTACCGATGATCCTATCGTGCATTTCGGATGATTTTGAATATCCGAGCGTCTTGCGATTGAGCCGTTGCAATCGGTTACGC
>NZ_JAHWCO010000084.1:0-4054 GCF_020054415.1 Candidatus Symbiopectobacterium sp.
AAATGTGCTGCGGGCGTACGCCGATGGCCACTTTACTTGATGGAAAACGGATCTGGGCAGAAAAGAATCTGAACCAGATGTAATCTGACAGACACCTGTATAAATAATCGGTAACTGTCAGATCAGGTCTGAGCTAGTACAAATAACGCGGAGTATTGATATCACGATCCGCACCCCGTTTCGGTGGTGGTGTCACTGGCTAAAACGCCGCACCGTACTGCGCGAACTGCGTCGACTCAGTGATGCCCAACTCAAAGACATCGGCCTCACCGCTCACGATGTCGACCGCTTTCGCTAAACAGAGGTTCCGGCCGGACGGGTTGAGTGCGGTCGGGTTTACAACCTCCATCTAGTGTGGTTCTATGTCCCGGCGTTACTCTCTCAGCCATGCGCATGGCGTTAACTCAACCCGAATGACATCATCATGCTTAAGTTCGCCATTTGTTTACTCTTGACGGACCTATCCGCTCTCGCCCTGAGCATTCATACGCTGCAACAGCAGTATGAAGAACACAGCGCCGAGTTCCGCATCCTTTATCGTGATGTGGCACTCAAACTGTCTCAGCATGATGTCATCCTGACGCTGCTTTCCGCCGCCAGCGATCCCGAGAGGGTCAAAAAAGCGTTTCCCCAAATTCTTATCTTAAAAACACGCTCACAGGAATTCAGTGCTACCGAGCCGCAACTGGAGTGCAACGGCACCTATTGGTTAAACGGCCAGCATGTATCATTGCTGATCGACCTCAAGAAGGTACTCAGCACACTGCCGCAGAGCAATGCATTTCGTACCTTGCGTCTGTACTTGCATGACACCCCTCTGGTGGTGCTTGGTGATGCAATAACGCCTTACTGGCAGTGGCATAAAGCGCTGGTGGGCGATTCTCAGCCGTTTGAGCTTGCTGCAGGAAACGATCCCGACTGGCGTAATCTGCCTTGGGTCAGCGTACTGTTGTTTGCTCTACTCTGGGCGATGGTCGTAGAGTTTGTCAGCCGCTATCTGATGTATAAACGTCAACGAATACTGGCGGATTTACGTGCGCAGTTTTCCGAACTCACCCGGCTCAACACCATGGGGGAGATTACCGCAGGTATGGTACATGAGCTGAATCAGCCGCTTACTGCAATTCTGAGTTATAACCAAACCGCCCTGAGTTTGCTGAAACAAGAAAGGAGCGCGGAGATCGCCCCTCTGCTCGACGCCGCCGTCGTGCAAACCAAACGCATCAGCGCCCTGCTCACCGATTTACGCCAAAAAATGTACAGCGACCACGTTCCCTTACAGCCGGTCAATCTGAAACCTGTCTGGTCACGGGTGCTGATGCTGCTGGAAAACGAGTTGCAGGCCGGGAAAGTGAAAATCATCAACAAAATCCCCGACGATCTGCCGCCGTTTCTCGCCGCACCACAATGGGTTGAGCAAATTCTGCATAACCTGCTGCTCAATGCGATCCAAGCGCAGCAAAGTAACGCGCCAACATCGGCCTGGGTTGAGATCGCCGCGCAGCCAACGTAAAAGGGCATTACACTGACCCTCACGGACGGCAGGCCGGGGTTATCTGATCAGGCGCTACAAAGTGTCTTTCTGCCCTTTTTCACCACCCGACAGGGGGGATTAGGGCTCGGGATGGCGCTGACCCAAACCTTGGTTCAGGGTCTCAACGGCGATATCAGCGCAGAAAATGTCGCTGGCAGCGGAGCCCGATTCACACTGCGGTTTCCTTTCAACGCAGAGGAGCAGGACCGATGACAGGGTGTGTTTATCTGATTGATGATGACGCTATCCGCGACTCACTCAGCGCGTTGCTGGCAACCGTCGGGTGACACACACAACCCTATGCCAGGCAAAACAGGGCTCACCCTATTGGAGGAGTGGCAACAACGCTGCATGGATATCCCCGTCATCATCATGACAGGACATGGCAATATCAATTTGTGCCGACGCTCCTTTAAAAGTGGTGCCTTCGAGTTTTTAACCAAGCCCATCGATGCGGATCTGCTGCTCGAAACGGTTTCTGGCGCGATGACACAGTTTCAAACGCAGGCCAACCAGCCACACAGTTACGGGATAAGCTCAATACGCTTTCCGCGCGCGAGAATGAAGTGATGGCGTTGATTATGTAAGGGAAATCGAACAAAGAGATCGCCAAAGATCTGGAGCTCTCCGCCCGCACCGTGGAAGCACACCGCGCCAACCTGTTTGCTAAACTGGAAATAAACTCGCTGGCAAAATTGATAAAACTGTATGTTGGGCAATCACTTATCGATAAAGCTCCGTAAAATTACGCAGTGGTTTGAGTAATCAAGCGAATGGTTCCTCCTACCGACTCTGGTTACGCTCTACTTGTCGAATACCTTCCAAGGACCACAGGAGCCAGACATGATGAAACGTCTTCTTATCACCACCCTACTTTTCAGCGGTATTACCGCCTTTCCCAGCTTTGCCAATGGCGTATTAAGTGAGAAAAATCTTTCTTTTGCGCTGGCCGAACAGTTGGCACAGCATGCCATCCAATCCTGCGTCGCCAAGAATGTGAACGTGGCGGTAACCATCGTCGATCGTGCTGGCGTAGTGAAGCTGGCCAAACGCATGGACAACGCCGGCCCGCATACCCTCGAAGCCAGCCGGATGAAGGCATTTACCGCACTCACCACGACAGCGCCCACGGAAAACGTGATGAAAAACGCCCAGGCGAATGCTGAAGCGAAAAATCTGCATGATATTCTAGGCTTTTTATTACTGGCGGGTGGCGTGCAGGTAAAAGTGGAGGATCAAACCATTGGGGCGATTGGCATTGGTGGTGCGCCCTCGGGCAGTATCGACCAACAGTGTGCGCTGGATGCGATCGAGGCGGTTAAGGCCCAACTTAGCGCAAAATAATGGAAGAGACCGTAACGTACAGCACTATCGCGTTACGGTCTTTATTCGCTCTTAATCCGTTGATTGCGGCTTCATACTCATACCGACCACGGCAGAGATCAGGCACCCTATCGCCAGATAACCCGCAACGCCGTACCAAGCACCGGAGAACCCGGTCACCAGCAACACGGCGATAAACGGCGTAAAGCCACCGCCCACCACGCTCGCGACCTGATAACCCACGCCTGCACCGCTATAGCGGTAGGCGGTACCAAACAGTTCGGTAAACATCGGCTGCTGTACACTGACGATCATATCATGCGCGACATTCGCCAGCAGAATAGCGAACAGCAGGATCAGCACCGTGTTGTGATGCTCCAGCGCGATAAAGAACGGAACTGCACTGGCCGCACCGATCAGCGCTCCGGTAACATAGATACGACGACGACCGAAGCTGTCAGCCAGCCAAGCGAAAGCGGGAATAGAGAAACAGCTGATTGCCCCCACCAGCAGACCGATATTCAGGAACATATCGCGCGACAGACCGAGATGTGCGGTTGAGTAGTTCAACGCAAAGGCCGTAACGATATACATCGTCAACAGTTCGCCAAGGCGCAAGGCAATGATCAGTAGAAACGCTTTTGGATGTTTGCGCAATGCTTCAAAAATAGGGAAAGAGCGCAGTTTGTTAGCGCGTTCTTGCAGCGTTTTATTGGCTTCAAACTCCTGGTATTCATCCATGCCGTTACGCACCCACCAGGCAATGGCAACCAGTATCAGGCTGAACAGGAACGGCAGCCGCCAGCCCCAGGTCACAAACTCCTCGTTGGCCGTCCAATGACTGACGACAGAAATAGACCCTGTCGCCAGCAACAAGCCTACACCATAACCGACCTGCACGCCGCTACTGTAAAAGGCTTTCTTCTTCTTCGGCGCACTTTCTACCGCAAGCAACGCTGCACCGCCCCACTCGCCGCCGACAGCAAACCCTTGAATGGCGCGCAGAGTGACCAGCGACACCGGGGCCCACCAGCCGATAGACGCAAGTGAAGGCAACACGGGCTTTGTTGAATAAATAGAACTTTTGGGTAATCATCGGAGCAGATCACCACAGTTGTTTCAAAATCAGGTCTCCATGGCAAAACAAAATTTTAAAATCACCAACTGGCCCTCTTATAACAAGGCCCTCAAGCAGCG
>NZ_JAHWCO010000110.1:0-1851 GCF_020054415.1 Candidatus Symbiopectobacterium sp.
AACGCAGCGGCAATTTCGCGGGTGGTCATCCCTTTGGCATACAACGATAAAATCTGGTTATCCATCCCGGTGATCCGGGTCTGGTTCTTCTTCACCAGTTGCGGTTCAAAGGAACCATCACGATCACGTGGTGTACGCAGTTCCAGCGGACCATAGCCGGTGGTAACAGTCTTTGTGGAGTAGCCATTGCGCGTGTTAGTTCCAGATTTGGACTGGTGCTTCTCATGCCCGAGGTGATGGGTCATTTCAGCATTAAGGGCAGACTCAACGCTGATCTTTTTCAGCAGGCGATCAAACTGGTTGAAATCGTCAGGGGTTTTGAGATTTTTGGCCAGCTCGTTAGCCAGAGCCTGTAACTGTTTTTCGTCCATAAAGTAACCTGCTTTTGATGTTGGATTGAACGTATCAAAATCAGGCAATTACACAATCTCGTGTACAGGCTCCCTTGTGCGTGCTGAGCAGTGAGCTTTCCTGTCTGGAAGAGACAACAATACGATCCATGGCAGCAACTCTCTCTGTTAACTGATTATTATGACTCAGGATATCAGCATAGATAGTTGCATAGGGTTATTAAAGACGTTTTACCCTTCTTTACGCTGTGAAGTGCTAATTTTATAAGCATTATGATGATATTACGTCCAGTTAACGTTAAATAGGTTATTTTTAGCGCAGTTGAGCGTTATCAGGCTTTACAACCTGTCGGGCTGTGTTTATAGTTCGCTTCGTTGTGGAGGGGTGGCCGAGTGGTTTAAGGCAGCGGTCTTGAAAACCGCCGAGTGTAACAGCTCCGTGAGTTCGAATCTCACCTCCTCCGCCATTATTTTCAAGCACTTATCTGTAGTTACCCGTCTTGTTTTTCTCCCTGTTGGTATTAACTTGGTATGTTTTGTTGGTATATCCATTTCTCGTAACTGCATAATTATTCACTTTTTTTGATTAACGGTAAATCCAGCGTCGGGCTAATTTTGGTCTTGCGGTCATAGGTGATCACCTGCATTTCTGTTTTGTGTCCACTAGAAACCTGTTTATCTCGGCTGCTGCCATCGTAGTCAGAAATCCCCTTGGCTTTCAAATCGTGGAAGTGGCAGATCAACTCATAACCAAGTTTTTTACCAGCTTCCCGGCGTGCGTTAACCCATAGCGTCTTCAGCCTCTTATGGCTGTATTTGTCACCGAATTTATTGGCGATGATGTAACGCCGACCACCCAACGAACGCGCGTGATCGAGAACTGCGCGTAACCTGTCGGTGTACTCCTTGATTTGTTTAACACCCGTTTTGCTCTGTTGAACGAATAAACCCAAATCAGTTTCTTGCCGCCATTCCAAATCCTGCACATCACCGATCCTTGCTGCACAGAGATAGGCGATCTCCATGGCACATTGAAGCGCTGGTGTGGCTTCCTGGTAAATCGCCAGATATTCAGCATCAGTGGAGGCTAAGAACCGCTTTTAATCCATCGGACAATCGTGCCAATAGTCCAATCATATAAGAAAGAAAAAGACCCGCAATGGCAAGATAAAAGCCAATGCCGAATATTAAAGAATATCCGGAGTAACCTTTAGTAAAGGTGATTGACTCAATCAAAACGTACTTAAACGACACTGGCCAATTATTGAAAATACATTTCTGCGCCACTCCAATAGCTATAAAAACACAGCCAACAATAAAAAATATTGAACCAACCCTTTTGACGGGGGTATTCAAAGATTTGCTAATGTTTTCTAAAAATATTTTTCCCATCAATCCCCCAACGCCCGACTAAGATCGGGCGCTCTGTTCGGTGTGCTATCACCCGGCTCCCACCAGGAACGCTGATTCCAGTCTTTGCGTGCTCGGTCTTTCATGCGCC
>NZ_JAHWCO010000296.1:0-4077 GCF_020054415.1 Candidatus Symbiopectobacterium sp.
ACACGCCTGTTTTGGATTAAAATGCTGATCGCTCCGGGATGCATCACCACGCTCTGGATTTAACATACTGATTTTACGTCAAGGGAATCCGCAGCCTTTATGGCTACGCAGCATAATATCTATTTATTCAACAAAGCCCCCGTCGGCAACAGCAGGGTGGGAAATATTAACAGGCGTTTGGCGACGAGAACCTGTTTCACATGCGTAACCACATACAGAGCGGCAGACACGCCGGTCAAATAAAACAGCCATCCGGCGATGATGGTACTAAACGGCATGACGGCTAGGGTCAACATGCACCCTGGAAACAGCGTATTTGTGGTTAACGAGGCGCTTACCGCGGGGTATTTTGCCCAGCTGTATCTTAGAGCATTCAACATATCATTGGGTCACGTAGCAAGGGCTATCCCCGTTGTCCCGTCCATCCGGGATGGCATGAGTGTAGACCCGGCGCAAGCCTTTACGGAAGCGCGCTTTGCACCGATGTGTGGAGGGAAGTCGCGTCGAGAGGCTGTAAGTCTACCAACTCTGACAGCTTTTGCCGGACCGCATCGGCAGAGATAGCGCTCATGTGATGATTTTCAGATTGTTCTACCACCTGATTGAGCCCATATCCACCAATAAGCCCAGGATCGGTAGGGCCATAGATTGTGATATTCGTGCGATCCAATGCCGCTGTCAGGTGACTCAGACCAGTATCGACGGAAACAACCGCTTGTGCCCCCGCCAGTACGGCGGCCACCTGCTGCAAACTCAGGCGCGGTAACACGTCGACGTGTGGAAAGTCGGCTGCAAGGCGCTGCGCTCGCTGATGTTCATGCTCTGTGCCCCAGGGGAGTTTGATGCGCAATCCTGACGGTTGCAGGCTGGCGATCAGTGCGAGCCAGTGAGATTCGGGCCAATGTTTTTCATCACGGGTGGTGGCGTGTAGGAATACCAGATAGCGCCCGGCATCTTCCGATGGTGCTGCCAGAAAATGCTGGGCAATACCGTAGTCCCCCCGCTCACTGGGCTTACGATAGTTCAGGCTGGCCGCGAAAAGCTCGCGAATGCGCTCGACGGCGTGCTGCTGCCGTGCAATACGGTGCCGGTAGTTATAGAAAATGCTGGCCAGCAGCTCACGCGCGCTGCTGCTGTCTAAACCGTGTTTTTTCCCGCGCGCGAGACGCGTGACCAACAGCGCACTTTTCAGCAGCCCTTGTGCGTCAATTACCGCATCGTACTGGTGCTCTCGCAGCTGTTGCTTAAATTGCGCACGTTCACGCCGTGTTTCTGCGCTGAACCAGCTTTTACGCCAGCGGCGGATGGCAACGGGGATTACGCGATCAACGGCGGAATGCCAGGTGGGGATTTGGGCAAACCCTTCTTCCACCACCCAGTCAAATCGTAAATTGGGGATGACGCGCATGGCATCCGTCAAAGCGGGCAGCGTGTGCAAGACATCACCCATGGAAGAGGTTTTAACGATCAGCACCCGCATTAGCGATGTTCCTTTGTCTGGATGTAAGGCGTCAAGGCTTCCAACACGCGCTCAGGCTGAATATCAATCAGGCTTTGGTGATATCCCTGCTCGCCATCGCCTTTGCGTACGCGATGATAGCAAGTAATCAAGCGGATAACGTTGGCCTGATGTGACAGCGGCGGTGTGAAATCCGGACTGCTGGGGCCATAGAGTGCCACCAGAGGACGGTTTAACGCGGCTGCCACGTGCATTAATCCGGAGTCATTACTGACCACGGCGTGACAGGCGGCAATCAGCACCACGGCTTGATCCAGTGACGTTTTACCTGCCAGATTGGCGCAAAAGGCACGCAGAGATTCGGGTAACGTATCGCGTATCGCTTCTCCCGCCTCGTTATCCTTGGCTGAGCCTAACAGTACAACCTGATGGCCGCGTTCGATCAGCGTTTGTGCAAGACTGGCATAGTGATAGTGTGGCCAGCGCTTGGCGGGGCCAAATTCAGCGCCGGGGCAGAAACCAATAAGTGAGCAATCGCTAACTAAATCAAAGGTGGGGAGCACGGCGTCGATTTCTGCCTGTGCGACCTGTAGCTGCGGCCATAACAGCGGCTGTGGAAGATCTTCAGCTCGGTGAATCTGGTCGCGTGGATAGGCTAGGGCGACATAGCGCTGCACCATCAGGGGAAACGCGGCTTTGTCCAATACCCGCACATCGTTAAGCAAGCCATAACGCATCTCTCCGCGCCAACCGGTGCGCTCTGGAACCTTTGCAAAGAAGGGCACCAGCGCGGATTTAAACGAGTTCGGTAGCACATAGGCGCGATCGTAACCTTGCTCGCGCAACGACACCCCTAAACGCCGACGTTGACCCAACGCCAGCGCCCCGTGCCCGAGCTGCATCGCCAGCGCCTGACGCACTTCCGGCATGCGGTCCAACAGCGGGCGGCACCAAGCCGGCGCCATGACATCAATCTGTGCATCTGGGTACTGTGCTTTGAGCGAACGATACAGACTGTGGGACATCATCATGTCACCCACCCACGATGGGCCAATCACCAGGATTTTCATAGCGGTTATCTTTTATGTTCTGTTGCTTGGCGGCCAGAAAAATACCATCGAAGGATGTAATCCTGTGCCTGCTGCTTACCGGGAACGTGCGGCCATACATACGTGCGGCCGCACATTGTTGTGGCGTTTACGCGGAGCAGTTCAGCCAGGTCAGGTAGTCGCTGACACCTTCAGCCACCGTTTTGAAGGGCTTGTCGTAGCCTGCCGCGCGCAGTTTGGTCAAATCGGCTTGCGTGAAGGCCTGGTAACGGCCTTTCAGTTTTTCAGGGAAAGGAATGTATTCCACCTGGCCTTTCTGGTGGAAATCCAACACGGCATCGGCCACGGCCTGGAATGACTCGGCACGACCCGTTCCGCAGTTGAAAATACCGGAAACGCCGTGATGCCAGAACCACAGGTTAACCGCAGCCACATCACCAACGTAAATGAAATCGCGTTGGAAATTTTCGCTGCCGGAGAACAGTTTTGGATTTTCACCCTGATTGATCTGGTTATTCAGATGAAACGCGACGCTCGCCATGCTGCCTTTGTGCCCTTCGCGCGGACCGTAGACGTTGAAGTAGCGGAAGCCGCAAATCTGGGAATCTGCCTGCGGCAGAATATCGCGCACGTATTGGTCGAACAGGAATTTGGAATAGCCGTAAACGTTCAGCGGCTGTTCGTATTGACGCTCTTCAATAAAGTCGCTGGTGCGCCCGCCGTACGTGGCTGCGGAAGAGGCGTACAGGAACGGGATGCTACGTTCCAGACAGTAGTGTAGCACCTCTTTCGAGTACTGATAGTTATTGTCCATCATGTAGTTGCCGTCCCACTCCGTGGTGGAAGAGCATGCACCTTCATGGAAGATGGCATCGATATTGCCCAGATCGTCACCTGAAACGATACTGGCGATGAAGTCTTCCTTGTCCATGTAGTCGGTAATGTCCAGATCGACCATATTGACAAACTTGGTGCCGTCTTTCAGGTTATCCACCACCAAAATGTCTCGATAACCGATGTCATTCAATGAGTTAACAATATTGCTGCCGATAAAGCCGGCTCCGCCTGTGACGATGATCATGGGAGTAACTCTTGTAAATCTCGTGGGTGAAGCACCACGCTCCACACTATTTATGTTATGACTGCTATCATAACATTTCGTTGCACTACAGACAGTACAACATTTTGTGCTGCCGCAAGGTTTTACTGAGGCGGTGTTGCGGCATGTCGTGACCCGCATGGAATTTTTCAGATTCTGTGGCGTTATCTGTCACCGTAATAAACAGGATTGATTAAGCTGTGTACGGGCTTACACAAAGGAGTGACACCATGCCTGCATCGTTTTATCAGCGTCTGTCCGCGCAACTAATGGCGGCGCGAACCGACGGCCTGTTTAAAGAAGAAAGGATTATCACCACGGCGCAACGTGCGGGTCGTGTATTCAATGAGTTGATGTAGCATCAAACGTAGTACTCGCGTTCGATGTAAGTACCGATGATCCTATCGTGCATTTCGGATGATTTTGAATATCCGAGCGTCTTGCGATTGAGCCGTTGCAATCGGTTACGC
>NZ_JAHWCO010000513.1:0-1155 GCF_020054415.1 Candidatus Symbiopectobacterium sp.
AAATGTGCTGCGGGCGTACGCCGATGGCCACTTTACTCGATGGAAAACGGATCTGGGCAGAAAAGAATCTGAACCAGATGTAATCTGACAGACACCTGTATAAATAATCGGTAACTGTCAGATCAGGTCTAAGCTAGTACAAATGAACCGATAGGATGGCTGGCGGCCAGCACTACTGGCCCTTGGCTAGGGATGTTTTCTAAATCCCCTTCCACCATTTCACAACTGAAATTGAAATAGTCCAGAATTTGCTCGACAAGGTCCAAGCCTTTCAAATGAGGGTAACGTTTGGCGAATTGCTGCATTTCGCGCTCGAATAGCAGTGCGCGGAGAAGATAACGTTGCCAGGACGGCGTTTGACGGTGTGGTACAAGGTCTTGCAGGATGGCATCTACGCCGAACATACTCGAGTCTCCCGTGACACTTCGAGGCCGAATTAAGCGATCGAAGTGACACATTTATGTCAACACAAAAATAATCTTGTCCCCGCCACCTGTTAATTTGCATCGGTGTGTGCTGCACTCCTGCGCCTTCTTTCTACAACGCGAAGTATTTACGCAGATAGCGGGTCGTGTATTCAATGAGTTGATGCTACATCAACTCATTGAATACACGACCACAAAAGGCAACAGAGATAGCGTCCAATGGGAGACAGCCTGAGTATCACCTTGCAACACGCCAGCATCGATCAAACGCGTTGTCAGCGTAGGCAGTGCCAGCAAGCGCGCGCTACCATAATCATTCAAGGCCTCGACTGCCACCAGCATGGCACCCATTCCGATAACCGAGCGCACCAGCGGGAAAGACAAACGCCAGAGTACCTGGCGCGGCGTCAGTTTGAGTAGCTGCGCGGCCTGTAACCAGTGCGGAGGTTAGGATTCCAGCGCACGACGCACGGGCAGATAAACATAAGGGTAAAAGGCCAGCGGTAAGCACAAGGCCCAGGTCGTGTATTCAATGGGTTGATGTAGCATCAAACGTAGTACTCGCGTTCGATGTAAGTACCGATGATCCTATCGTGCATTTCGGATGATTTTGAATATCCCAGCGTCTTACGATTGAGCCGTTTCAATCGGTTACACAGTGTCAGATTTTCACGCTCAATACGCTGTGTATACAGCTTGCTAACAATGTGTTTTGCTTTTGGAAGTTCGT
>NZ_JAHWCO010000214.1:0-1248 GCF_020054415.1 Candidatus Symbiopectobacterium sp.
ATACCCGGGATGTGCCGTCTCGATTTCACCGCAGGCCTCATCATCGTGCGCCGCATCAATGCCACCTTCAGCAGCCAGTTCCTGATAACGGTAAAATGTATCGCGTGACACGCCCATGATCTTGCAGGCTTTTGATACGTTGCCGAGTTCTTCGGCGAGATTGAGCAGGCCGGCTTTGTGTTTGATAATGGGATTGTTAGTATGAAGCACGGGAGTTACCTCGCGTTTTGTTTAAGGATTAGACACCCATATCAAAACCGGTAACTCTCAACCTTTCAAGGTCCAGTGTCAGATCTAGTCGCGACTAATACAATTTACATACCCCTGCACGTCCCCCGCCTGAAGCCTGACGACACTTGTTGCGGGTGATGGCCCTACTGTAAAAACTGAATATGTGCCTGAAATCTTAGAGAATCAACCAGAACCAAAGCGGCTGGTTGCCGTAGTTATTGCGTCATTTCTGAATGTTCCTGACGTATTTGCAGCGTCTAATGCCCATGTATGCAACGCTGCTTCTCCCTCAAGTCTTATTTGTTTCGGGGAATTTTTCACAGGATTAAGATTTGCACTTGTCCAGTGCTCAACCCATGCAGACCATGCATCTTTTGCTCTTGCTTTAAATCGAATAAACACCTGATTGCTTGCATAGGTAGTATATCGCTGAACCATTCCGACACCGGAAGCTGCGTTGTAGGTAACTTCCAGGCTACCGGCACTTACAACGGGGTAATTCCTTGCCAGCGTTGAGTTATCTGTTACCCCCTGAGTCCATATCCCCTAGTAATCAGTCCCAACAACATTATTCAGGTCATTGGTTCCCAATGAGCCTTTCAGCAAGAAAACATCGCTGGAATTGGCTTTCCCATTCAGCGCCGTATCCCAAGCCTGTTGTGATCGAACAGTAACGGTCTGGCCGTCTGGCGTAGTGAGCGTAACGTTTCCCGTTCCGGTTAATATCTGCTGCCAACCCGACAACTGCTGCTGGTAATAGGCAAGCATTGCTGCAAATTCATGAGCAAACTGCTCAATTGAAACAGTCTGAGAGGTGGAAATTGCATAGGCTTTACCCGTTCCCGTTGTGCCAGTAAAGGCTGATACCAGTGTTAATTGGGTCGTGTATTCAATGAGTTGATGTAGCATCAAACGTAGTACTCGCGTTCGATGTAAGTACCGATGATCCTATCGTGCATTTCGGATGATTTTGAATATCCGAGCGTCTTGCGATTGAGCCGTTGCAATCGGTTACGC
>NZ_JAHWCO010000283.1:0-5058 GCF_020054415.1 Candidatus Symbiopectobacterium sp.
CTATATTGTAGGTCGAGGCGAAACCTCATATACCAGACAGTTTTTGCACACCATCGCGGTACAGACACAAGATTATCAGGAGGATGTCATGAAGATTGCAGAACAGCTGCGCCAGGAAGGTCGGCAAGAAGGCATTCACCTCGGACGCCAAGAAGGTCGCCAGGAAGGCGAGCATAATGCCTCACTCAAAATTGCAAGGCAACTTATCGCCAACGGTGTTGAACGCACCATCGTCAAAATGTCGACCTGCCTGTCCGATGATGAACTGGCCACTCTGTTCGACGACCGGCGCTAATTCCCCGTTTTTTCACCTTCTGGCGCTTCCGGCCAGATGATAGCCGGCGCTTTGCTGATATCCACCCGTTTAAGCAGCACACGGTAGGTTTTCCACGCTATAAACTGCGCCCTTTCTGCATCCGTGGACATAGCGAGGTCTACCGCATCCTGTAGTGGAGCAATAGCTGCGGAGGCTTGCTGTATCAACGAGGCTTTTTTCCTCTCCGCCTCATCCATATGCTGTTGAGGTGTGGGAGGAGGAATATCTACCCACACAGGCAGACCCGCTTCCCCCACGGTGCGCTCCTTGCCATCCGGCGGCGGGTTGCCCGCAAATTCCAGCCAGACATCATCATTCACTTCAATGGCATCCTGCGGGAAGCTCCCTGCGTCAATATACGCCTGCTTCAATTCCGCCGTGCAGAATGTGTTTTCCTTCGCACTGTAGTAGTACATTTTCTCTCCCTCATAAACCAATGGCTAGGCTGTGTCCCTTAATTGCCTGATTTATAGTAACCGTATGTTTCCACAGTATATTGAACTATGGCTCGCTACGACCTTCCCGATGAAGCATGGATGATCATCCAGTCTTTACTGCCTGCTGAACCAGCAATACCACATGCCGGACGTCCATGGGCAGAACATCGTAAAATCATCAATGGTATGTTCTGGATTCTGTGCTCAGGTGCTCCATGGCGTGATTTACATGAGCGATATGTTCCGTGGAAAACCGTATATAACCGCTTTAATCGGTGGTCAAAATCGGGTGTGATTAACATTATTTTCAACAGGTTACTTTCTGCTCTTGATGCGCATGGTCTCGTTGAATGGTCTGCCACGGCGCTGGATGGCAGTAATATCCGGGCGCTGAAATGTGCTGCCGGTGCTCAAAAAAACATCCCGATATCGCCGGAGATAACGGTCTGGGTCGCTCTCGCGGTGGTTTTGGCACCAAAATCCATCTGGCAACAGACGGAAGTGGTCTCCCGTTAAACATCCTGCTGAGCACCGTACAGGCTCACGAAAGCCAGTTCGCATTACGTCTTCTGGACGGTAGTGGTGTTCAGCGCCATAATGGCAGCATGAAGCGTCGTGGTTATGCGGTGCTGGCTGACAAAGCTTATTCAGGGCATGCACTACGCAACGAGATGAAACGAAAGGGAATAAAGGCAGTCATCCCCCGAAAAACGAATGAAAAAATGGCTTCGGACGGGCGCTCACGGTTCGCCAGTGACGCCTACCGTCATCGCAATGTAGTGGAAAGATGTTTTGGCCGATTAAAAGAATACCGCCATATTGCCACACGTTATGACAAAACGGCGAGGAATTATCTGTCGATGGTTAAACTGGGCTGCATCCGCCTCTTTTACAAGAAGTTATACAATTAAGGGACACAGCCTAGCACTCTAGCATCCCGCCCTTCCCTGACGTTAGTTAAGATGCGTTCATCTTTCTTCCCTACGCGCAAAAGGCTTGTGCCTGCTGACAATCCCGTGCAAGCTTGGCTTTATCATTTTATTATGTGGGTCAATCCGTGAACCGCCACCATTTTCTTCAGGCGTTGGAACATCAACTTGTCCTGTTGGCTCAGGCGGTCGCTCCACTGGCAGACAGGCCGTTGGCCTATTCCCGTTTTGATCGCCAACTGTTTCAATCAAATGGCACGCGTTTGCGCGATTATCTGAATGAAGTTGAGCAAAATTTTCAGTCCTTGCGCCATCTGGTAGCAGAAAGCCGTACCGAACGCGTCGCGTTCATGACGGAGAAATTGGTCGCGCAGATCGGCGCACTACAACGAGAACTCTCCACACAGGTGCTACGCCGTCAGGAGGAGAAGACGCCAGTCGCCATTGCCAGCGATCTGTATCAAAAGCTGGCAGAGCACCAGGACTATGAACGACGCCTGAATTTGATGATTCAGGACAGGGAAAGCCAACTCTACAGAGCGACAACGTTGAACGCGCAGCAACAGTTGCAACGAGAGATAGCCGCGCTCGAAGGCCGGTTAGCACGGTGTCGTCAGGCGCTGGCGCGTTTAGAGCGTCAGGTGGAAAGGCGTGAACAAGGGCAGTAACCGCAACCAAAGGACCTAACGCATGTCGCTGGAAAATGCCCCGCCAGAGGTCAAACTGGCCGTCGATCTGATTATGCTGCTGGAAGAGAGCGATATCACGCCCGATGTGGTCCTGGCTGCGTTAGAGATTGTGCGACGTGACTACGAATCCAAGGCAGATGCGGTAACAGGGCCTGTGCCTGCGCAGCAGCCGAGGAAGCCTCAAATAAAATAGCGTAAAGCCACATAATTTTAATGCCTTGAATTGGTTGATGTTATAGCGCGTAAAAAATAACGCTGAGGGGAACGAGGCCACAGGGTGAGCGGTAGGACGCCGCGAAAGTCAGCGCCGCGTCTTACAAAAATGCCGGGAGCATTTTCGAACGCTGCTACCAGCGGCCCCGTAGGGGCGAGTCTCATGGATGAGACGCGTTTTCCGCATCGCTGGCGGCCCGTCAGTGGGCTCGGTCCCCGAAGGCACCGCATAGCGGCGTTATTTCCCGCGAAAAGCCAGGGGCCACGTGCGAGGGCGATTGAGCGCCCCGTGTCGGGCGCGTGTGAGTACGGTGCAAATAACCGCGTAGGTCAACGCGCACGAAATGTTCACTGCACCAACAAAATCTATGGTCACCCCCATTTTTGCAACACTGATTTTTGACTAATGGTGGGCTTGCTTCAATCTATCCGGCGTCTCTATGGGCGAGATGCACGCGCCTGGTGAACCTGAAAAGGCCCTCTGCTTCAGTGAGCCATTTTTGTCGTCATGTTTTTCAGCAGGCCGATATGCCGTTCATGTCATCAATAATCAGTCTTCGAAAAACCAGATAGGTAACTACTAGTTAATTACTTAATAATCAGTGTCTTGATGTAGTTCTATATAACATCAGGCCTGATATTCATTGTGATTAGTCGTGATTAACCAGGCTATTCGCGCCAGTTTGTTTGCCAGAGCACAGGCAACAATATTTGAATGTTTGTTATCGAGTTGCCCCCAAACCCATTCAGCAAGCCTGCCCTGCTGATGTTTAAGTCGCATCATGAATGAGCGGGCACATTAAACCAGAAGTTTGCGTAAATTTTTATCACCTCGTTTGCTTATCCCTAGTCGGTTTGCCTCCTGTACTGTATTGTCGCGGTACAAGCCCTGTGGAAGCAGCAAAATCCCTGCTACATGAAAATTGTTTTCCATCGTCGAGCTGTGATGAAAGTAAGCTGGCAGTAATCGGCCCGCCCCCTGGAATTGTCATAATTCGCTGTGCAGTATCATCAGCTTTGATTAACTGATTTAATTCTGATTCTAGCGCTGCTATTTGCTCGACAAGGTGAAGATAGTGGGCATGTAACTTAACCAGCAGACGGCTCAGGTATTCTGGGGTTTCGTGCTCAGCCAGCACCAGAGACAGTCGCTTTATTACCGCCTCGCCGATTGACAGGCTTATCCCAAACTCCAGCAGAAAACCATGGATCTGGTTAGTGGTTTTTACTTTATCTATGATAAGAGATTCCCTGACCCGATGCAGTGCTCGCATCGCCTGCTGAACCTCAGTTTTCGGCTGAACAAAACGCATTGATGGCCGGGATGCAGCTTCACATATCGCCTCTGCATCAACAAAATCATTTTTATTGCTCTTGATAAACGGGCGCACAAACTGCGGAGAGATAAGTTTTGCTTCATGGCCGCTATCATTGATACGCCTCGCCATAAAGTTTGCCCCGGCACAAGCTTCCATGACAACAACCGAGGATGGGCACGTCGCCAAAAACTGCATTAGCTTTGTGCGCGTAAACTTCTTACGCAGAAGCGCGTTACCTGACTTATCCTGGCAATGAATGTGGAAAGAATATTTACCGAGATCGATACCAATAAGAGTAACGTTTTCCATGATTGCCTCTCCTGAAAGAAAAACACCCTGCCAGCGTACCGCTCACAGAGTGGGGGTGACCATCTCATTAGGCCCAGCACAGATGCCAGCGCCCTGGTCTGGCTGAAGTTACAGTTGTGGTATTTGCTGAATACCCCAAACGCCAAGAGCATAGAAGAGAGCTTATATCTGTTTTCTCAGCACTTTTTCGACTTTGGCCCACGCTTTTTCTCCGAGGCCGCACGCTACCTGAACAACCTCTATTACCAACTGTATGACAGTGGTTGGGGGATTACCCGTCCAGGGCCGAATCCATAGACGAGCAGGCGATTTTGCAGTTCGTTCAGGCGCACATACGCCCGTTTTATCGCAAGCTAACCCATAATGAGTGTCTTACGTTACTCGCACGTTAACCGGTGGCCTGTGAGCGTCTCTGGCGTAAAAAACCGCCTTCTCATCGGTTACCCCATAAACGGGCTTGCAAGGTGAGTAAGGCGGTTGTCAGAAGAGAAAAGCTGAATTACTTAGCAGCAGTCTTCTCAGCGGGTTCCGTCATCTTGTGATTGATGCGGTTATCAAAATTTTCGTTAAACTGCTTTTTCTGCTCCGGCGTCAGAACGTTATAAATCTTGTTCTGCGTTTCCAGGCGGCTTACCATCCGCGCTTTATGAATCTCATCCTGCTTATTGACCTGCGCCTGGGCTTTCGCCATATCGAACGTGTCTGCCGGGTCGTGTATTCAATGAGTTGATGTAGCATCAAACGTAGTACTCGCGTTCGATGTAAGTACCGATGATCCTATCGTGCATTTCGGATGATTTTGAATATCCGAGCGTCTTGCGATTGAGCCGTTGCAATCGGTTACGC
>NZ_JAHWCO010000607.1:0-1807 GCF_020054415.1 Candidatus Symbiopectobacterium sp.
GACGAACTTCCAAAAGTAAAACACATTGTTAGCAAGCCGTATACACAGCGTATTGAGTGTGCACATCTGACACTGCGTAACCGATTGCAACGGCTCAATCGCAAGACGCTCGGATATTCAAAATCATCCGAAATGCACGATAGGATCATCGGTACTTACATCGAACGCGAGTACCACGTTTGATGCTACATCAACTCATTGAATACACGACCGAATGCACCGAGGCCATCGAATTTTTCGTTAAATACCATAACAGATAAGCCGTAATGATAAATACGACAACCAGTACGACATTCCTGAGACGCATATTTTTTTTCCTTGGCCTGACACAAGGAGAAATCGCCAATGAATTGACAGGAATGGACGTCAGATTAATCAGCGAGGTTCTGTCATAAACAAACTGCCCGCACGACGTGTCGTACTGTGCCGTATAGAGTGTTTCGACTTCAGGGTGGGCGCTAAAAGCATCCCCCTCCACACCTGCCTGAGGCTCATCAAAAGAAGGGGTCACCCCAAAACGGTATCCCAACTTAGGGATAGTCACGATGATTTGCTTGTCTTTATCCTGCAAATTACGTCGCAGTGCGCGAATCACCTGCGCAATGCTCTGCGATGTTACATATCCCCCTTCCCACACACATGACAGAAAATCATCTTGTGATACGGGATGAGGATATCTTTCGCAAAGCAGAGCCAACACATCGGACTCCTTTTTCCTCAATTGATATAAGGTGTCACCACAGCTTAATGTCCTGAGCTTGGGGCTAAAAATGAAGCCAAGAAAGTAGATATTGCCATCATTCATTAAGCTAATGTTCATTTGCATATCCGCCTGATATTTTATCTAACAAAGGAATCCACCATCAGGGAATTCTCACTACAAACCGTGGTGGCAGTAATTACCTCTCCTCCTTAAATTTCTGCCACCAAGATACTTATCATCCATCCTCATGATAATCCACCATAAAAACGCACCTTGATTGTTTCATGCAGCAGCAAAAACATTTTATAAAAACGAGAAGTGGAAATAATAAAAACGATGTTTTGATTTCTAATACATCGCTTTTCATTAATACATTGTTTTTTTCTTAATGCAATGCATACATGGTCATTGTAAATGCGAGGAATTAAAAACTGTTTAAAACTATTAATAACATTGCATACAATCGATAGGACAAATCATATCAACATAAAAAGCATTTAATAACCAAGTGTAACTATTATTTTCAATTAGGCTACAAAAAGAAAAAATGAGACAAAATCAGACATAAAATCGTCATTTCACTGGCGATTACCCGCGCAAGAAAAACCACGTAACAGCATGATTTTAAATACACTCAAGCAGTGACAACGATGTGCCATCAAAAGACAATCAACAACATAACACCTTCACAAACTCCATGCGCAATCATTAAATAAAATTGCTCCAATATCAGTACGGGCTAATCTATTTTCCGACACTCGACTACTACTGCATATCTTTTAGAGATAAGTCATCAGACAAAATACGTAGATATATATTACAACAATAATTTCCAAGTTCGGTTGTCACGCTTGGCCGTCAGCATATGTTATTTGGCTTTGAGCATAACACTGACTGAATTGAAAACATCCTACGGAGCCAATAAAAATAACAAAACATAATTTTAATATGAAAGCTGTCTTGTTGGGTCGTGTATTCAATGAGTTGATGTAGCATCAAACGTAGTACTCGCGTTCGATGTAAGTACCGATGATCCTATCGTGCATTTCGGATGATTTTGAATATCCGAGCGTCTTGCGATTGAGCCGTTGCAATCGGTTACGC
>NZ_JAHWCO010000225.1:0-4843 GCF_020054415.1 Candidatus Symbiopectobacterium sp.
GAGACCTGATTTTGAAACAACTGTGGTGATCTGCTCCGATGATTACCCAAAAGTTCTATTTATTCAACAAAGCCATTAAAATGCTGATCGCTCCGGGATGCATCACCACGCTCTGGATTTAACATACTGATTTTACGTCAAGGGAATCCGCAGCCTTTATGGCTACGCAGCGTAATATCTATTTATTCAACAAAGCCGATGCTGGGGAAAGGATGACGCCACGATAAGCCGCAGGAATACGCTCCTCCCCTCCCCAGCAATGTGATAAACTTCTCTCTTTCTTGTTCCGCAACACAAAAATATTTATATAAATGCCCAATTTTTTCGTGTTGCAACACATAGTTTATTTTATTGCCAAGTCATAGAATAATTCTCAATCCATAAGAGCATGTGATAAGGAATTATTTATCGATTCTAATCTTTTCCAAAAGAAAACTATTTAGAACGGCATGATTTATTACCACATTAAATAATGCAGATTCCACTAAGAATGTATTTGCATTAGCACCCTATTGTCGAAGACATATAAAATATAAGAGGTCTCATTATGCATACCATAGAACCCTTGGCATGGTACGGGGCGTTGATTGGTCTTTTTATTGCCATTGTGCTAATCCTGAAAAAAATTAATCCGGTGTACTCCTTGTTCCTAGGTGCCATTCTCGGTGCGGTGATCGGCGGTGGCAACCTTGAGCAGACCATCGGGCTGCTGACATCAGGAGCGCAGAGCGTGATGGGCACGGTGATCCGCGTGCTGGCAGCCGGTGTACTGGCCGGCGTGATGATGGAGTCGGGTGCGGCAGAAACTGTCGCACAGGCCATTGTGAGTAAGATGGGGGAGAGCAAAGCGATTTTAGCGCTGGCGCTGGCCACCATGATCATTACCGCAGTGGGCGTATTTATCCCCGTCGCAGTATTAATTGTTGCACCCATTGCGTTATCGGTGGGTAATAAAATGGGGATTTCCAAACTGGCATTATTACTGGCACTTTCCGGCGGCGGTAAAGCCGGTAATATTATATCGCCGAACCCCAATACCATTGCCGCAGCAAACGGTTTTCACCTGAATTTAAGCGATGTAATGATCGCCGGTTTTATTCCAGCCTTATTCGGTTTGATTATTACTGTTGTTGTCGCTTCGATGTTGAAAAATAAAGGGATCATGGTAAGTGGTGAAGAAGCTGCCGCTGCTTATGGCACCCAGAGCGCTAAAAATGACAAAACCTATCCAACGCTGAGTAAGGCTATCGTCGCGCCAGCGGTTGCCGTTATCTTATTGATGATTAACCCGATTGGTTCCATTTTCCACATCAGCGCGCTGACCGCGTTCAAGCTAGATGCGATGTATGTACTGCCGATCGCCGGTATCGTTGGGCTGATTGCCATGGGGCAAAAGCACAAGGTGATTGCCTATACCGCTTCAGGTCTGGAAAAAATGACCGCTACCGTACTGATCCTGATTGGTGCTGGTGCGATTGCGGGCCTGATTGCCGCATCCAATCTGTCGGCTCAGGTGGTGCAACTGATTAACGTCATGGGCATATCCGGCACCTTCCTGGCACCGATCTCCGGTATTTTGATGGCGGCAGCCACGGCTTCCACCTCCACCGGGACCATTCTGGCGACCGGTACCTTCGGTAACGCCATCGCCACTATCGGCATTGCGCCGATTGCCTCTGCGGTCATGGTACACACCGGGGCTACCGTTATCGACTCCTTGCCGCAGGGCAACTATTTCCACGTTACAGCGCAGAGCATGAACATGACCATTAGACAACGTATGGGCTTGCTGCCTTACGAAGCGATTGTCGGCGGTACCATGACCCTCGTCGCTACCGTGCTGTACGGCTTTATTCTTTAGTTTGAGGCAACCCACGATGAAAAAAGAAACGTTTGTATTAGCGCCAGATTCATTTAAAGAGAGCATGACGGCGAAAGAAGTGTGTAACGCGATGGAAAAAGGGTTGCGTAAGGTATTCCCTGAAGCGAATTTCGTGCACGTTCCGATGGCAGACGGCGGTGAAGGCACCACCCAATCGCTGATTGATGCCACCGGAGGCACACTGTATGCGTTGAACGCGACCGGACCGTTGGGAGAAACGGTTAAGGCCAGCTACGGCATCATGGGTAACGGCGAGATTGCCGTGATTGAAATGGCGTCTGCCAGCGGTATTCAATTTGTTAACCGCGACACCAAAAACCCGTTGGTGACCACAACCTACGGCACCGGTGAACTGATCCGCGCCTGCCTGGACAAAGGCATCAAGAAAATCATTCTGGGTATCGGTGGCAGCGCAACCAATGATGGCGGCGCGGGCATGGCAGAAGCGCTGGGCGTGCGTTTTTATGATGAAGCGGGCAATACGCTGCCGCGCGGCTGCGGCGCGCTGGATCGTTTGCACCACATCGATCTTTCCGGTTTGGATAGCCGTCTGGCACAGGTGGATATTCAGGTGGCCTGTGATGTTACCAACCCACTGTGCGGCGAGCAGGGTGCATCAGCGATTTTCGGTCCGCAGAAAGGGGCAACGCCAGAGATGGTTGCACAGTTGGATAACAATCTGGCGCACTACGCGGCGGTGATCCGCAATCAGTTAGGCAAAGAGATTGCCACTGTGCCGGGTGCCGGTGCGGCGGGCGGTTTGGGCGCGGGGCTGATGGCTTTCACCCAGTGCACACTGCGCCGGGGTATTGATATTGTTGTCGAATTCAGTGGGCTGAGTGACAAGCTGGTTGGTGCGGATTTTTGCTTTACTGGTGAAGGGCGTATCGACTACCAAACCAGGTTCGGTAAAACCCCTTACGGCGTTGCCAGAACCGCCAAAGCGCAGGGTGTACCGGTTATTGCAGTATCCGGCTGCGTTGGCGAAGGTGTTGAAGCACTGTATGGCGAAGGTATCGACACCATTTTCGGCATTATTCCACGTGCAGACAATATTGAAGCGCTGCTGAAAGATGGTCCGATTAATATGGAACGTGCGTGCGAGAACATTGGCCGTCTGTTGAAAAAAGCAGCAGCATAATTAAGCGCCAGTAATAAAAAAGGAAAGAATATGACTGAAAATATTCGGCGCACCAAGATTGTTGCTACCCTCGGCCCTGCAACCGATCGTGATAATAACCTGGAAAAAATAATTAGTGCAGGCGCTAACGTAGTCCGTTTTAATTTCTCGCACGGTGCGGCAGACGATCATATTGCTCGTGCGGAACAGGTGCGCGCAATTGCCCAACGCTTGGGTAAGTCAGTGGCTATTCTGGGAGATTTGCAAGGGCCTAAAATTCGGGTATCAACCTTTAAAGAAGGTAAAGTATTTCTGCACGTCGGAGAGACCTTTATTCTGGATGCCCTATTGGAAAAAGGCTTGGGCGATAATACTCAAGTTGGCATCGATTATAAGGCGCTGCCGCGCGATGTGGTGCCGGGTGATATTCTGCTGCTGGATGATGGCCGTATTCAACTGCGTGTCGTGTGCATTGACGGCGAAAAAATCATTACAACTGTCACCGTAGGCGGAACCCTCTCCAATAACAAAGGCGTCAACAAGCTCGGTGGCGGGCTTTCTGCCGAAGCGCTGACGGAAAAAGACAAGGCAGATATTCTGCTGGCAGCCAGAATGAAGGCGGATTTTCTGGCGGTCTCATTTCCACGCACGGGAGACGATTTACGCTATGCGCGTCGTTTGGCGCGCGAAGCGGGCTGTCAGGCGGCCATTGTTGCCAAAGTGGAGCGCGCGGAAACCGTTGCCACGCCAGAAAACATGGATGACATGATTCTGGCTGCGGATGTCATCATGGTAGCGCGTGGCGATTTAGGCGTAGAAATTGGTGATGCCGCGCTGGTGGGCGTCCAGAAGCGTCTGATTCAGCGCTCGCGTCAGTTGAACCGCTTGGTGATCACCGCGACACAAATGATGGAATCGATGATTTCCAGCCCGATGCCGACGCGTGCTGAAGTGATGGACGTCGCCAATGCGGTGCTGGACGGCACCGATGCTGTAATGCTATCGGCTGAAACCGCCGCGGGCTGCTATCCGGCGCAAGCGGTAGCGGCGATGGCGAACGTGTGCCTTGGGGCTGAGAGCAGCCCCAGCATCACCACCTCGAAACACCGCCTTGATGTGCAGTTTACCAATGTCGAAGAGATGGCGGCGATGTCTGCGATGTATGCGGCTAACCATTTGCAGGGCGTTAAAGCCGTGATAGCAATGACGGAGTCGGGCCGTACTGCCCGCATGATGTCTCGTATTAGCTCTCGTTTGCCGATTTATGCGCTATCACGTCATGCCGATACGTTGAATCAGGTTGCGCTGTATCGTGGCGTTACGCCCCTGCCGTTCAATGGCCGTGCCGAAGGGTTGGGCGCGGCGCAGGATGCCATCGCGCTGCTGAAAGCATGCGGCGCGATTGCGACCGGCGACAGCGTAATTTTGACGCAGGGTGACAGCGTCGGACAAATTGGCAGTACTAACACCTGTCGTATTTGCATCGTGGAATAAGCGCGTGATGACCATCGCCGTCTGTTGGCTATGGCGGCGATGTATCGCGTTAATTTCCTGTATCGATATGGGTCTTCCCTTGTTGTGGTGGCTGAAGGCATGATAATGGCGTGTTAAATTGCAGAGGTCACCACCATGGACGAAAAGTCTCTCTACGCTCATATCCTCAACCTGTCTATTCCGTGGCAGGTAAAGTCTCTTTCTCTCGATGAGAATGCCGGTTCTGTTACCGTTACAGTCGGTATCGCTGAAAACACTCAGTTAACCTGTCCAACCTGCGGGAAACACTGTCCTATTCACGATCACCGACATCGTAAATGGCGCCATCTCGATACCTGCCAGTTCGC
>NZ_JAHWCO010000378.1:0-4301 GCF_020054415.1 Candidatus Symbiopectobacterium sp.
ACTGCGTAACCGATTGCAACGGCTCAATCGCAAGACGCTGGGATATTCAAAATCATCCGAAATGCACGATAGGATCATCGGTACTTACATCGAACGCGAGTACTACGTTTGATGCTACATCAACTCATTGAATACACGACCCGATATCGTTCTCTTTGCGGGTTCGTGCAATCACGGAGGCTGGAGATTCGTTGATGCGCAGACCCATCTGGTCTTCGGTTTTGACAACCACACCGCGCAGTGAATTAGGACGAACGTCAACAATTTCAACATCAACGAACTTACCAATCATATCCGGGGTGCCTTCGAAGTTAACCACACGGTTATTTTCTGTGCGACCTGACAGTTCCATCACGCTTTTGCGCGATGTACCTTCCACCAGAATGCGTTGGATGATGCCTAGCATACGGCGGCTGAACTGCATCGCTTGCTGGCTGATACGTTCTTGCAGAATATACAGGCGCTGCTTTTTCTCTTCTTCGCTGACATCATCAACCATGTCTGCGGCGGGGGTCCCCGGACGCGCAGAGTAGATAAAGCTAAAGCTCATATCAAAATTGACATCACCAATCAGTTTCATGGTTTGTTCGAAATCTTCCTGGGTTTCACCGGGGAAGCCGATGATGAAGTCGGAACTGATATGAATATCCGGTCGTGCGCTGCGCAGTTTACGAATGATGGCTTTGTATTCCAGCGCGGTATGGCGGCGCTTCATCATGGTCAGAATACGATCGGAACCGCTCTGTACTGGCAGATGAAGGAAGCTCACAAGTTCAGGCGTATCTTCGTAGACGCTGATGATATCGTCGGTAAAATCAATCGGGTGACTGGTAATAAAGCGGAGACGGTCAATACCGTCTATTGCTGCTACCAGACGCAGCAAATCGGCAAACGAGCATATACTGCCATCAAAATTTTCACCACGATAGGCGTTGACGTTTTGACCCAACAGGTTAACTTCGCGTACCCCTTGTGCGGCCAACTGCGCAATTTCATATAAGACGTCGTCACAGGGCCGACTGACTTCTTCACCGCGCGTATAAGGCACCACGCAAAATGAGCAGTATTTGTTGCACCCTTCCATGATGGAAACAAACGCCGTCGGCCCTTCGGCACGAGGTTCCGGCAGCCGATCAAATTTTTCGACTTCCGGGAAGCTGATATCCACCACCGGGCTATATGTGCCCTGCACGTGGTTAATCATTTCTGGCAGGCGGTGCAGCGTTTGCGGGCCAAAAATCAGATCGACATAGCTGGCGCGTTCGCGAATATGCTCGCCTTCCTGAGAAGCAACACAGCCGCCCACTCCAATAATCAGATCGGGGTTGTTCTCTTTCAGCGCTCTCCAGCGGCCAAGTTGATGGAAAACTTTTTCCTGTGCCTTTTCACGGATAGAACAGGTATTCAGCAGCAGAACGTCAGCCTCTTCGGCCACCTCGGTCAGCTCATAACCGTGTGTACTTTCCAGAAGGTCAGCCATCTTGGATGAATCGTATTCATTCATCTGACAGCCCCAGGTTTTAATGTGCAGTTTCTTTGTCATCGACTTGTCATTACTCAGTGCGGGTGAAAAAGCGTATTACCAAATCATAGATGCACGGAAATACGGACGGGGCACACATTGTAATCTTTTGCTGCGGTTGTGACCAGAGCGCGAAATTTGTTGAGCGTTTTTTCGCAGAGTCAACGCGGTTGTCGAAAATCCAGTACACTGTGCCTATCAGTCACACAGTTTGAGTCGGTTTAGACACGATGAACAGAATAAATCAACGGTATGATGCCATCGTGGTCGGTGGCGGGATGGTCGGTGCCGCAGTCGCGCTCGGGCTCGCGCGCAACGGTTTTCAGGTCGCGGTGTTGGAGCAGTCCGCTCCCGCCGCCTTTATGGCCGACAGTGCGCCGGATATTCGGGTTTCAGCGCTGGGATATGCGTCTGTTTCACTGTTAAAGTCGTTGGGTGCATGGTCGTGCGTTGAGCAGATGCGCTGTGCGCCTTATCGCCGGTTGGAAACCTGGGAATGGGATGATGCACGGGTTGCCTTTAGCGCCGCCGACCTGCACCTGCCCGAATTGGGATTTATGGTGGAAAACCGGGTATTGCAACTGGCATTGTGGCAATGCATGGCTGAGCAGCAGCGGTGTGATATTCGTTGCCCCGCTCAAATACGCAGCATGGTTCGTACGCCCGCGTGCTGGCAGATCGCGCTGGATAGCGGTGAGACATTGAGTGCGCCCTTGGTGCTTGGTGCGGATGGCGCGAACTCGCGTGTGCGCCAGTGGGCGGGTATCGGCATCAATGGATGGCAGTACCGGCAATCGTGTCTGTTGATTGCCGTGGATACCCAGCAACCTCAGCAGGATTGTACTTGGCAGCAGTTTACGCCTCAGGGACCGCGTGCATTTTTACCGCTGTTTGGATCATGGTGCGCGTTGGCGTGGTATGACAGCCCGCGCCGTATTCGTCAGCTTCAATCACTGCCGTTGCCACAGTTGGATAACGCAATTGCAGAAACTTTCCCCACACGTTTGGGGCACGTGAAGTCGGTTGCCGCCGGGGCGTTCCCACTGGTGCGTCGTCATGCACAACGTTATGTGGCTGAAGGGATCGCCTTGGTGGGGGATGCCGCCCATACCATTAATCCACTCGCCGGGCAGGGCGTGAATCTCGGCTATCGTGACGCGGACGCGTTTATTGATGTTGTGACTGGCGCGCGGGAGGCAGGGGAATGCTGGTACAGTGATGCCGTTTTGCTGCGTTATCAGCGTCGGCGTAAGGCTGATAATTTGTTAATGCAAAATGGCATGGACCTGTTTTATAACGCGTTCAGTAATCGTTTACCACCATTGACCTTTGCCCGAAACATGGCATTGCTGGCTGCTGAGCGTGCAGGACATCTTAAAACGCTAGCGCTGAAATATGCCATCGGTGTGTAACTTGTTGGTGTTAGTGTGGTGACGGTTGTCGATTTCTAAGGCGCTAGTGCGCAATTTTTTAAGGTAGCGGTTGTTTATGACGTATCTGTTTCTTTCTCTCGCCATTGTGGCGGAAGTGATCGCCACCTCGGCGCTCAAACTTTCGGATGACTTTAGTCGTTTAATGCCTAGCATTATTACTGTGATCTTTTATGGCGTGTCGTTCTATTGCCTTTCTCTGACGATGCGCACGTTACCGACTGGCATCATTTATGCCATCTGGTCTGGGGTTGGGATTGTGCTGATTGCCACGGTGAGTTGGCTATTTTACGGACAGAAGCTCGATTTGCCTGCGATACTGGGGATGTTTCTGATTATTCTGGGCGTGATTGTGATTAACCTGTTTTCCAAGTCGGTGGCGCATTGAAACGGTATCTTTGGTAGGTACTGAAGTGCTCTTCGTTTGTTGATTTGTGGTTTAACGCTCTCACTATGATCGTCTCTCAGCGCGTGTTTTCATTGTCCGATGGAGAAAGTAGACTCAATCTGTTAGTAATGATTGTCGCGCTGTGCTGAGGCCACCAACTTTGGCAAGCAAAAGAACCCAACTTCGCTGTTGGTTTTTTTTGCCTGTATATTGTGCGTTAATCGTGTTACTCAGGACCGCTCTTTAGTCGTTGGTATGCGGTTGCGCCTCCGTGCTAGGGTTATGTGGCATACGTCATGTTGAGAGGTAAAGACCTGTCCGGGTGACAAGTAGTGCTGGTTCGGTCCTTGGCCTGAGCGCGACAATTGTTACTAGGCTGTGTCTCTTAATTGCATAACTTATTGTAAAATAGGTGGATGCAGCACAGTTGAACCATCGACAGATAATTCCTCGCCGTTTTGTCATAACGTGTGGCAATACGGCGGTATTCTTTTAATCGGCCAAAACATCTTTCCACTACATTGCGATGACGGTAAGCGTCACCGGCGAACCGTGAGCGCCCGTCCGAAGCCATTTTTTCATTCGTTTTTTTGGGGATGACTGCCCTTATCACCTTTTGTTTCAGCTCGTTGCGTGGTGCATGCCCTGAATAAGCTTTGTCAGCCAGCACCGCATAACCACGACGCTTTATGCTACCGTTCTGGCGCTGAACACCAATACCGTCCAGAAGACGTAATGCGAACTGGCTTTCGTGAGCCTGTCCGGTGCTCAGCAGGATGTTTAACGGGAGACCACTTCCGTCTGTTGCCAGATGGATTTTGGTGCCAAAACCACCGCGAGAGCGACCCAGACCGTTATCTCCGGAGATATCGGGATGTTTTTTTGAGCACCGGCAGCGCATTTCAGCGCCCGGATATTACTGCCATCCAGCGCCGTGGTAGACCAGTCAACGAGACCATGC
>NZ_JAHWCO010000623.1:0-5365 GCF_020054415.1 Candidatus Symbiopectobacterium sp.
ACTGCGTAACCGATTGCAACGGCTCAATCGCAAGACGCTCGGATATTCAAAATCATCCGAAATGCACGATATGATCATCGGTACTTACATCGAACGCGAGTACTACGTTTGATGCTACATCAACTCATTGAATACACGACCGCAAAAGCAGAGAGGTATGTTATATGACGATCAACATTACCAGTAAGCAAATGGAAATCACCCCCGCAATACTTCAGCATGTCGAAGACCGTCTAACCAAGCTGGATAAATGGCAAACTCACCTGATTAACCCACATATTATTTTATCCAAAGAACCGGTGGGTTTTGTTGCCGATGCGAGTATTAGTACGCCCAATGGTCCCTTGGTCGCCAGCGCCAAGCATGAAGATATGTACGCTGCCATTAATGAGCTGCTTGCGAAACTGGAGCGCCAACTGAACAAGATGCAGCATAAGGGAGAAGCACGTCGAGCAACGACGGCTGGGGTCAAAGACGCGGATATTGAGTTGTCATAATCAAAACCTTCAGATAACAGTAGCCAACAACGCGCCGTCAGGGCGCATTTTTGTTTCTGAGGATAAGGCACCTTCGCTTTTTAGTTGACAGAACGAAAAGCCAACAGTTACTTTACAGGGGTACTTTCACCCCATGAGAGCGCTAGCGCTTAACAGGCAACCAATGAGCCACACACCGTTTTTCTTCGTATTCTTTTTTACCTTCCCCTGATTGTGAGGCGATTCGTCATATTGAAAGAATACGAAGACGAACCAGAAAGCCTCCTGAACAGGGGGCTTTTTTTATGCACTTATTTATACGCACTGTATGGATAAAAATGAGTTTACAGGTAACACAACCATGACATACAACCCGTTACTGGCCTTACGTGAACGTATCACCGAGTTGGATTTAAAACTGCTTGAACTGCTGGCCGAACGGCGAGAGTTGGCATTGGAAGTGGCACGCGCAAAGTTAAATACGCACCGCACGATTCGCGACAAAGAACGAGAAAGAGATTTGCTGGATAAGCTCATCGCAGCGGCAAAACCTCATCATATTGATGGGCATTATATTACGCGCCTGTTTCAACTAATTATTGAAGACTCAGTGCTAACGCAGCAGGCGCTGTTGCAGCACCATCTTAACCCCACCGGAGCCCACTCGGCGCGTGTCGCCTTTCTTGGCACCAAAGGCTCCTACTCCCATCTGGCTGCCCGGCAGTATGCCGCGCGCCATTTTGAACAGTTGGTTGAGTGCGGCTGCCAGAAGTTTCAGGATATCTTCGCGA
Organism: Candidatus Symbiopectobacterium sp.; assembly: GCF_020054415.1. Taxonomy (NCBI): domain Bacteria; kingdom Pseudomonadati; phylum Pseudomonadota; class Gammaproteobacteria; order Enterobacterales; family Enterobacteriaceae; genus Symbiopectobacterium; species Candidatus Symbiopectobacterium sp. Next base: position 1,268 of record NZ_JAHWCO010000623.1, read on the forward strand.
TGGTTGAAACCGGCCAAGCCGACTACGGCGTTCTACCCATTGAGAACACCACATTGGGTGCAATCAATGACGTGTACGATCTATTGCAACATACCGGGCTGTCGATTGTGGGCGAACTTACCCACCCCATCGATCACTGTATGCTGGTCGCTACCGACACGGATTTAAGCAAAATTACAACCTTCTACAGCCATCCACAACCCTTCCAGCAGTGCAGCCATTTTATCCAGCGTTATCCACAATGGAAAATCGAATATTGTGAAAGCACGGCGGCTGCGATGGAAAAAGTCGCATCATTGAATTCACCCCACGCCGCCGCGCTGGGCGGCGAGGCCGGTGGATTACTTTATCAATTGCGCGTGCTGGAACATAACCTGGCAAACCAGACCCAAAACACCACCCGCTTTATCGTGTTGGCACGTAAGCAGATTGATGTCTCTGAGCAAGTCCCCGCCAAAACCACCTTAATTATGGCTACGGGTCAGCAATCGGGAGCATTGGTGGAAGCACTGCTGGTGCTGCGCGAACACAGCATCATTATGACAAAACTGGAATCTCGTCCTATTTACGGTAACCCCTGGGAAGAGATGTTTTATATTGATGTGCAGGCTAACCTGCGCGGGGATGGATTACAAAAAGCACTGAAAGAGTTATCGTGCATCACACGCTCACTGAAAGTGCTCGGCTGTTACCCCAGTGAGAACGTCGTCCCCGTTGAGATGCACTGAGTGTAGCGCTCCCAGCCGCCTGGCTGGGAGCGCATCTCCGCCATCTAGATGCGGCTGTCGTTAGCCTGTTTCAGCAAGGCTCGACTTTCCACCTGAAAACGCTGGGCATAATCACCAAACCAATGCTCTACTTTCTTGAAGCTGGCGATAAACGCCGCTTTGTCTTTGCTTTCCAACAGTGCAATCGCTTCACCAAAACGGGCGTAATAGCGTTTGATCAAGGCCAGATTATTTTCGGATGACATGATGATATCGGCATAAAGCTGCGGGTCTTGTGCGAACAGCAGCCCTACCATCACCAGCTCCAACCGGTAAATGGGTGAAGACAATGCAAGTAATTGCTCAAGCTGCACATTCTCTTCCGCCAAATGCAACCCGTAGGCAAAAGTAGCAAAGTGAGGCAGCGCCTGAATAAACATCATATTTTGATCGTGTTCAACCGCACTGATGCGATGCAGCCGGGCGCCCCATACCTGAATTTGCTCCAACAGCCATTGATACGCTTCAGGCTGGCGACCATCGCAATACACCACGACTTGCTTGGCAAGGCTACCGCTGTCTGGTCCAAACATCGGGTGTAAACCTACGATCGGGCCAGAATGTGCCACCAGCATCGCCTGCAACGGCCCATTTTTCACCGAAGCCAGATCCACCAGAATACAATCCTCCGGCAAACGCGGTAACTGTGCAATCACCTGTTCCGTCACGTGAATGGGCACACTAACGATCACCATACCAGCATCCGCCAACAGGCTGTCAGCCTGCGGCCAATCGTCTTTTTCCAACAGCCTTACTTCATAGCCGGACAGACGCAACATTTTTTCGAACATACGCCCCATCTGCCCGCGTCCACCCACAATGACGACAGGCGGGAGCTGCGGACACAGTGTTTTAAAGCCTTTGTCATTTTCACTGGCGTAGGATTCTCGCATCACCCGGCGCAGAACGTCCTCAATGAGATCCGCTGGCACGTTGAGGGCCTCGGCCTCTTCACGACGAGAACGCAGCATCGCGATCGGGGGCATAGATAGGGAGACCATAGCGGCTTTTTACTTCTCCGACTTCTGCCACTAATTCCAGCCTGCGCGCCAACAAACCAAGCAGCGCCTTATCCACCTCATCAATCTGATCCCGCAACGCGGTCAGTTCTGCAACCATGTTCTGTTATTCTCCCAACGATGAACGGCGTACCGCACCTAGCTCCTGATGCACCGATCTCAGCAACGCATCTGTGCTTTCCCAATTGATACAGGCATCCGTCACCGATACACCATATTGCATTGCCGAACGCGGTTGTTCCGACGAATGATTGCCTTCATGAATATGACTTTCCAGCATCATGCCAATAATGGAACGGTTACCCGCTTTAATTTGCTCAACAATGGATGACACCACCTGCGGTTGGCGACGGTAATCTTTATTCGAGTTGCCATGGCTGCAATCTATCATGAGTGAAGGCGTTAAGCCCGTAGCCTGCATCTGTTTTTCACATTCCGCTACGTCTTGTGCGCTGTAGTTAGGCTGCTTGCCGCCACGCAAAATAACATGACCGTCACTGTTACCCTGAGTTTGCAGCAGGCACACCTGGCCGGTTTGGTTGATACCCACAAAACGGTGCGGCATTGCTGCGGCTTTCATCGCATTAATGGCCGTGCCCAGGCTTCCATCGGTGCCGTTCTTGAAACCCACTGGCATCGAAAGGCCAGAAGCCATTTCGCGGTGCGTTTGCGATTCAGTGGTCCGCGCACCAATCGCTGACCAACTGAACAGATCGCCCAGATATTGTGGACTGTTGGGATCCAACGTTTCTGTCGCCAAAGGCAGCCCCATGTTCACCAGGTTTAGCAGCAGCTCACGTGCAATGTGTAACCCCGCCTCCACGTCGAAGGAGCCATCCATGTAGGGGTCATTGATAAGACCTTTCCAACCTACAGTAGTACGCGGTTTTTCAAAGTAAACGCGCATTACGATATACAGCCGATCGCTCAATTCGGCTGATAGCGTATGCAAGCGGCGGGCATACTCCAACGCAGCATCCGTGTCGTGAATGGAACAGGGTCCACACACCACCAATAACCGGTTATCGCGACCGTGGATAATATCGGAAATGGTACGACGTGCCGTGGCAATGGCCTGCTCTTCTTGCACATTGAGCGGGAATTTTGCCTTGAGCTCATCGGGCGTAATCAGTACTTGTTCATCGGCAATATTGATGTTGTTGAGCGAATCTTTTTGCATGTTCATTTTCCTGGACAGTTCTTGAGTAGCGTAGCGCGCTTTCAGCCGCCACATTGAGTTCAAGATACCACACAATGTAAAGATTTCAATCCATACAGTGTAAGTTTAAAATTACTAATTCACTTTCACCTGAGTCTCACATTCGCGTCGCGGGTTACTGGCTTTCCTCACTTATCTCAATGCAAATAGTGATAGAATCAATGCAACAGGAGGAAAGCATGCTGAGAGCCATCCTAATTGACGACGAGCAACTGGCTCGCGAAGAGTTGTTGCTACTACTGGATAAAGAAGATGACATTGAGGTAATAGCGCAGTGCAGCAACGCCCTGGAAGCGATACCGTTGATTAACCGACTTCAACCGGATGTGCTCTTTCTTGATATCCAGATGCCGAAAATCAGTGGGTTGGAACTGGTTGCCATACTCGATCCTGACAGTATGCCTTATGTTGTTTTTGTCACCGCCTATGACGAATACGCGGTGCGCGCTTTTGAAGAACATGCCTTTGATTATTTGCTCAAGCCGCTGGACAATCAGCGCCTGGCAAAAACCCTCAATCGTCTTCGACGCGCCACATCCGTAAATAAAAATGTACAACTTATTACGGAGCCTCAACTTAGGCATATCCCGTGCCACGGCCACAACCGTATTTTTCTCCTTAAGATCGAAGAAGTGGAATATCTCTGTTCCGAGCTGAGCGGCGTCCATGTCGTAGGGCTCAATCAGTCAGGTTATACCCAGCTATCGTTAAAAACGCTGGAAGAGAAAACGCCTTTTGTCCGCTGTCATCGCCAATATATGGTGAACACCGAGCTGCTTCAGGAGATACAGTTGATGGATAACGGTGGCGCAGAAGTCATTACCCATACTGGTAAACATATTCCTGTGAGCCGACGCTATTTAAAAAGCTTGAAAGAGAAGCTGGGTATTGCTTGATACCGACAGAAACCGCCCTCTGATAAGGATAATGGGATGAGATTCGGATACGTGTTATGTGTATTAGTCGCGACTAGATCTGACACTGGACCTTGAAAGGTTGAGAGTTACCGGTTTTGATATGGGTGCCTAATCCTTAAACAAAACGCGAGGTAACTCTCATGCTTCATACTAACAATCCCATTATCAAACACAAA
>NZ_JAHWCO010000217.1:0-10671 GCF_020054415.1 Candidatus Symbiopectobacterium sp.
GCAGCCCAGTGAAACGACGGATCCTCGCAACGTAAAATAATGCAGTTAGGCCTCATGAGAAAAGTGTACACCTGAGATGACAAGCATTTTCAACCAAAACTGGCATGGAAAAACAGCATGATTACCTATTATTCAACAAAGCCATTTTCTGGTTAAAACGTCGTTTGTTATGTGATTGAGAACAATATCACGGGCATGTTAAGAAACGTTGCGTATTGGCGTTTTTTGGTAGCAAAGAAATCTTTGTAAAAATTCGAAACAACCTGCTAGAGTAGCCTCCTGTTTAATTGCTTAGGAGCACAGGGTTTCGAACCACTCTATATGGACCGTCACCGACAATCCTTTTTTACCCAGCCGGCCTGCGCCTGTGCTGTTTCTGGGGCTGACCTGATGGGTCACCCATTTATCGATAGCCGCCAGGGCGGTATTTCTTCTCTTGCTGTTTCCCCTATGCTGAGCCACATCACACCGACGGTGTTGATGCTGTCTGCTTGCACCATTTCTGGAGTCTGACATGGAATTTTTGCTAGATCCCTCAATCTGGGCGGGCCTGTTGACGCTGATAGTGTTGGAAATCGTTCTGGGCATCGATAACCTGGTGTTCATCGCCATTCTGGCGGATAAGTTGCCGCCGAAGCAGCGCGACAAGGCCCGTGTTATCGGCCTCTCGCTGGCGCTCTTGATGCGTCTGGGACTGTTGTCTCTGATTTCATGGATGGTGAAACTGACCAATCCACTGATCACTATCGCTGGTTACGGTTTCTCCGCGCGCGATATGATCTTGCTGGCGGGGGGGCTATTTTTGCTATTCAAAGCCACCACGGAGCTGCATGAACGGCTGGAAAATCGGCCGCATGAGCATAACGGGCACAAGGTTCACGCCAGTTTCTGGGCGGTTGTCGCACAGATTGTCGTATTGGATGCCGTCTTCTCACTGGATGCGGTGATCACGGCTGTTGGTATGGTTAACCATATCGGCGTGATGATGACGGCGGTGGCGATTGCGATGGTGGTGATGCTGCTGGCATCCAAGCCACTCATGAACTTCGTCAATGCCCACCCGACGGTGGTAGTACTCTGCCTTAGCTTCTTGCTGATGATAGGTTTGAGCTTGATGGCGGAAGGCTTCGGTTTTCATATTCCGAAAGGTTACCTGTACGCTGCGATCGGTTTCTCGATTCTCATTGAGCTGTTTAACCAGATTGCGCGCCGCAATTTCATCAAATACCAGTCACGTCGCCCGATGCGCGAGCGGACTGCCGAAGCGATCCTGCGTTTGATGGGGGCGCGTAAAGCCACGGATGATGAAGAAGCCAAACCCGCATCTCCTGCCATGGAAACCTTCGCAGAAGAAGAACGCTACATGATCAGCGGTGTATTGACGCTGGCATCGCGCTCGCTGCGCAGTGTGATGACGCCGCGTACCGAGATCTCCTGGGTGGACAGTGAACGCTCGATTGACGATATTCGCGTGCAATTACTGGATACGCCGCACAGCATTTTCCCAGTTTGCCGTGGTTCTCTGGATGAGTTGGTCGGTGTGGTGCGCGCCAAAGAATTGCTGGTGGCGCTGGATAACGGTGTAGATGTAGAGAGCTTTGCTGCTGCCACACCGCCGCTGGTGGTGCCGGATACGCTGGATGCCATCAATCTGCTACCGGTACTGCGCCGCGCCAAGGGCAGTCTGGTTGTTGTCAACAACGAGTTTGGTGTGGTACAGGGGCTGGTGACGCCGTTGGATATTCTGGAAGCGATTGCCGGTGAATTCCCGGATGAAGATGAAACGCCGGATATTGTGGTCGAAGAGGGCGGCTGGTTGGTGAAAGGAGGTACCGATTTGCACACGTTGCAACAGGTGCTGGACAGCCATGAACTGGTCGATCCGAAAGAGGAATATGCGTCGTTGGCGGGGTTGTTGCTGGCACACAGCAATGAAATTCCCAAGGTAGGCGAAGTGATTGAACTGCATCACTTCCGTTTTGAGATCATGGCCGTATCGGAATACCGAATCGAACTGGTGCGTGTGACGCGTTTGGCCGATCCTTATGCGGATGAAGAAGAGTGATATTTTCTTCTGACTCTGTAACTTTTCCCTCCTCATCCCCGGCGAAAGCCGGGGATCTCTGCGAGAAAAAGTGCTTTTCTTCGGCAAGAGATTCCCGCTTTCGCGGGAATGACGGTGGGTGTATGAGCTGTTAATCACATTGTACTTTCACGGCCAAACCACCACGCGAGGTTTCGCGGTATTTTGCATTCATGTCTTTACCTGTTTCGTACATGGTTTCAATCACTTTATCGAGCGATACGCGCGGTTCGCTGGTGCGACGCATGGCCATGCGAGTTGCATTGATGGCTTTCACCGAGGCGATGGCATTGCGCTCAATGCACGGTACCTGAACCTGACCCGCGACAGGATCGCAAGTGAGACCAAGGTTGTGCTCCATACCAATTTCAGCGGCAATGCACACTTGCTCCGGACTGGCTCCGAGTAATTCCGCCAGGCCTGCTGCCGCCATGGAACAGGCCACGCCGACTTCACCCTGACAGCCAACTTCTGCGCCGGAGATCGAGGCATTCATCTTGTACAGTATGCCAATCGCCCCGGCGGCGAGGAAGTAACGCAGGGCAATGTCGGTGGTGATCGGCTCAATAAAGTGATCGTAATAAGCCAATATCGCCGGAACGATCCCACAAGCTCCGTTGGTCGGCGCTGTCACGACGCGGCCGCCAGCGGCGTTTTCTTCATTCACAGCCAGTGCGAACATGTTAACCCAATCGAACACGTCCATCGGATCGTTGGAGTGTTTGCCTGCGGCTCCCAGAATACGACGCAGCGCCGAGGCGCGGCGCGGTACGCGCAGCGGGCCGGGCAGTACACCTTCGGTATTGATACCGCGCTCGATGCAGGCATGCATGGTTTGCCATACATCAGCGAAGTAGCGCTCAATCTCATCCCGGCTGTGTAGCGCCAACTCATTGCGCATCAACAACCCGGAAAGGGACAGACCATGCTGTTTACAGTGCACCAGCATCTCTTTTGCAGAGTGGAAGGGAAACGGCACCTGAACGACACCTGCGCTGCTTTGCCCAAAGTGGGCTTCATCAACGATAAATCCACCGCCGATGGAGTAATAGGTGTTGCGATACAGAGGGAGGTCGCCGCCAAAAGCGGTGATCGTCATGCCATTCTCGTGCAGGGAGAGATTTTCACTGCGAAAATTCATGCTGCCGTGCAGCGGAAAATCCACTTCATGCTGACCGTTTGCCAGCAGCAAGCGTTCGCGCTGTTCCACGTCGCGGATAAATCCCGGAATGGCACCGATGGCGATGGTATCGGGCATGTTGCCCGCCAGTCCCATAATGATGGCGATATCGGTATGGTGTCCTTTCCCGGTCAGGGAGAGCGAGCCATAGACGTCAACGGTGATGCGGGTAACATCGCCAAGTTTACCCAGCTCAATCAAACCATCGACAAATTGCTTACCGGCTTTCATCGGTCCAACCGTATGAGAGCTTGAAGGGCCAATACCGATCTTAAACATGTCGAAAACGCTTATCACGCGAAAGCTCCTCAAAAGCGCAGATTTAGAATAATACTCCTTGGATCGTAATATTGTAGTGGGGTTTATATGGCAGGAGTGGGCTTTTCACATGAAAAAAACTTATGCACCAGGTGAAGATAACTTATAGCAGATCCGAATCACACTTGCGTTTGACAAGGATAATCAGGGGAATAGAAATACCACTACTAATGTATGGTTAATGTCCGCACAGGGAATAATCAGAATAAAATGCTACATTTCAGTCGGTTGAGGCGGAGAAGTGAAGAGCAAGCTGGCAAATGATGGCGGCAGCCAGCACCCAGACAAACTGTTGCCGATACCATGAAAGACAAACGCGGTGCGTTTGGCGCTGTCGCTCAATATCCAGCGGATAGTAGCGCGCCAGCGAAAACGCATCGGTCAACGGCATTTCAAACAGTTCTGCCACCTCATCCGCATTGGGCGCAACGTGAATATTGGCCGGTAACAGCACAACCACGGGCGTGACCTGAAAGCCGCTGACACTGTACAGTGGTGGCAGAGTGCCTAACACCGTCACAACCTCAGGAGCAATAGACACTTCCTCTTGGGCTTCGCGCAATGCCGTAGCGATTAAGCTGACGTCGCTACTGTCTGCGGCCCCTCCGGGGAAGGCAACTTGCCCGGCATACTTGCGCAGTGTGCTGGCGCTCCGGGTCAGTAATAGCGTCGGAGCATCGGTGTGGCACACAATCGGCACCAGCACAGCCGCTTTATGCACTTGGCGCACCGGTTTGGCCTGAGGTGCACGCTGCAACTGAAAGCGCGTGACGAAGTTCGACAAGTCGTCAGTCAGCGGGGGGAATGGAAAGGTAACTGGCTCAATTACTGTACTCATAACATGTGCGCCGCGTTTAGTAGAGGAAGAATTCGGCCCAGTTTATCCAGTGTTTCCTGATATTCAGCTTGCTCCTGGCTGTCTGCCACGATACCTCCGCCCGCCCAGCAGTGAAGCTGTCCCTGTTCTGCAATCAGCGTGCGAATAGTAATGCTGGTATCCATGGTGCCACAGACGCTGATATAGCCAATGCTGCCACAATAGGCGTTGCGGCGGTGCGGTTCCAGCTCTTCGATAATCTCCATGGCGCGAATTTTGGGCGCACCGGTGATGGAGCCACCGGGAAAACAGGCGCGCAGCAAATCCGTGGCATGGCTGTTTTCCGGTAGCCTTGCCTCAATGGTGCTGACCAGATGGTGCACCGCTGGAAACAGCTCAACGTGAAACAGCGCAGGCACCCGCACACTGCCGGGTACGGCAACGCGGCCAATATCATTACGCAGCAGGTCGACAATCATTAAATTCTCTGCGCGATCTTTCTGCGAGGCAGCAAGCGCCGTGGCGCGGCGCGCATCTTCCTGTGGATCGGCAGCGCGTGGCAGTGTCCCCTTGATGGGGCGCGTTTCAATGCGCTGATTTTGTAACTGCAAGAAACGCTCTGGCGATACGCTGATGACGCAATGCTCCGGCAAGCGGATAAACGCAGAAAACGGGGCTCGATTGGCATCAGAGAGCGAGAGAAAAGCCTGCCATTCATCACCGCGATAACCTGCGCTGAAGCGCTGTGCCAGGTTGACCTGATAGCAATCTCCCGCGCGCAGATAGGCTTGAATGTGCTGGAAGCGGATGCCGTACTCATCCCGTGTCATATTGGACTGCCACGGGGTAGTCAGTTGGAAATCGCCAAGAGAAGCCACATTTGGCGGTGCGGATAGCCAGGCCAGCCGCGCTTCATGGTTACCATAGTTCATCAGTGTAAGCGTCTGCTGCTGGTGGTCGGCGATCAGAGACCAGTCGTAGATGCCCACTGCCATGTCCGGCAGGTGGATATCTTGCTTTGCCTGTGATGGAAGCGTTTCGACGCGTCGTCCGAGATCGTAACCAAACAAGCCGAGTGCACCGCCCTGAAAAGGCATATCGGGATGCGTGTGTGCGGTGATCCCGGCCAGCGTCATTGTCTGGCGTACCAACAAGAAGGGATCTTGTGTGGAGCGCTCTGTGCCGTCCGCGCGCGTGATGAGCGTCTCATCGTCTTGAGTGGTTAACGTTGCTACAGGGTCGGCCACCATGATATCGAAACGGTTGTGCTGGTGATCGGCAAAACCGGAGTGCAGCAGCATGGCCCATGGCTGATGAGATAATCGGGCAAACAGGTTCAGCAGGGCATCCGGCTGATAAGGCAGTCTATGAAAATCAGGTAAACAAGAATCCATCGGTGTTATATCATCGTGCAGGTGCTGATTAATATCGTTTTTAGCGTTATGATGCGTGCTTATAGGCCACGCCAGTGCGTCAGCCTAGCACAATTCGCCCACGGCGTATAAGGAAGCTGACTGAATGTTTAATGATATGCCCCCCTTAACCCACTCTCAGCAGCAAGACGCGGTTGAACGTATTCAATCACTGATGGCGCAAGGTATGAGCAGTGGAGAGGCCATCGCGCTGGTTGCCGCTGACTTACGGCGGCAACATATAAGTGACACGGTCACTTATAATAAATGTGACGAAGATGAATAATCCCTAACGCAGGCGCTGAGCGGACGACTTTCAGAATGCACTACAGCGCGGCGATGGCCTTGATTTCCACTTTATATTTCGGGTTCATCAGACGCGCTTCTACGGTACAGCGTACCGGCGCCTGGCCTGCCTCCACCCAGGCATCCCAGGCGGCATTCATGGCGCTAAAGTCTGCTGCGTCAGCAAGGAAAATCGTCACATCCAGCAGACGCGTTTTGTCTGAACCATTCTGACTCAGGATGGCATCAAGCTGTGCCAGGGTGCTTTCGGTTTGCGCCTGAGCATCGGCATCCAGATTCTCCGGCACGCTGGTGTAGTAAAGGGTGCCGTTATGAATTACGGCATCGGACCAGCGGGCTTCTGGTTGAATTCTGATAATGTCTGTCATTGCTTGTCTCCCTGCATCAATCCTAAAAGATAAAAATCGTTTTGCAGCCTACCACGATTCTGTGGGCTGAGGCGATGTGATCGCGATCTGTCTGGGGAGCGATTGCCCGCATTATAAAGAATGCTTCGTGGTCAAAGCGCGGCGTAAGGTGATGGAATCCGATGTTGTGGTGGTTAACCATCACCTCTATCTGGCCGACATGGTGGTAAAAGAGAGCGGATTTGCTGAGCTTATCCTAGATAGCGATGTGGTTATTTTCGATGAAGCACACCAGATCACCGATATCGCCAGTCACTACTTTGCTCAGCAACTCACCAGCCGTCAATTGCTCGATCTGGCGAAAATATCATTATCGCGTATCGCACCGAAGTGCGCGATGCGGCTCAACTGCAAAAATCCGCCGATCGCTTATCACAAAGCACACAGGATTTTCGGCTGGCACTGGGGGAGCCCGGTTTTCGCGGCAACCTGCGTGATGTATTGGCGCAACCCTCGCTGCAACGCGCGCTGCTGTTGCTCGATGATGCACTTGAACTCTGCTATGACGTTGCCAAACTGTTGCTCGGGCGCTCGGCGCTGCTGGATGCTGCCTTTGAACGCGCGACCCTGTATCGCGCCCGTCTCAAACGGCTACAGGATGTGCAACAGGCCGGCTACAGCTATTGGTATGAATGCAATGCGCGGCATTTTGTGTTGGCGCTGACACCGCTCTCCGTGGCGGACCGTTTTCGTGAACTGATGCAAGAGAAGAAGGCCGCATGGATCTTTACCTCGGCGACGCTGTCGGTTAACGACCGGGTCGAGCATTTTACCGAGCGCCTAGGATTGGACCATGCGCAATCTATGTTGCTGCCGAGCCCGTTTGATTATGCGCAGCAGACGCTGCTTTGCGTGCCACGTTTTCTGCCAGAATTGTAGCAACGGGGTGTGGCACAACGGTTGGCCACTCAGTTGCGTCCTCTCATCGAGGCGAATCGCGGGCGTTGCTTTATGTTGTGTACTTCGCACCAAATGATGCGCGATCTGGCAGCAGATTTCCGTGCCTCACTGACATTGCCCGTGTTGCTTCAGGGCGAAACCAGCAAGGCATAACTGTTAGCGCAGTTTGTCTCTGCGGGGAATGCGTTGCTGGTGGCGACCAGCAGCTTCTGGGAAGGGGTTGATGTGCGCGGTGATGCGCTCTATTGTGTGATTATCGATAAACTGCCGTTTACCTCGCCAGATGACCCGCTGCTGAAAGCGCGTATCGAAGATTGCCGCCTGCGCGGCGGCGATCCGTTTGACGAAGTACAACTGCCCGATGCGGTCATCACACTGAAACAAGGGGTGGGGCGTTTGATTCGCGATGTGGACGATCGCGGCGTTATCGTTATCTGCGATAACCGTCTGGTGATGCGTCCTTACGGCCAATCCTTTCTGCAAAGCCTGCCGCCCGCTGCTCGCACGCGCGATCTGACTCAAGCGATCCGTTTTCTTTCCCGCACCGAGGCGGTGTGATGCCTCGGAGTAATTCCATTCGCGGTGTGCTATGCTACGCCGCGTTATTTTTGTTTCACTGCCTGAGGTCGGCATGTCTACGCGAATTTTAGCGCTCGATACTGCGACGGAAGCCTGTTCCGTTGCACTCTGGAATGATGGTAAAGTTTTCTCCCTGTATGAAGTATGTCCACGTGAGCATACCCAACGCGTGTTGCCGATGGTGCAAAAGGTGCTGGCTGAAACCGGTGTGGCGTTGAACAGTCTGGATGCGCTGGCATTTGGTCAAGGTCCCGGCAGTTTTACCGGTGTACGAATCGGTATTGGTATTGCTCAGGGGCTGGCGTTAGGCGCAGATTTGCCGATGCTGGGTATCTCCACGCTCGCCACGATGGTACAGGGGGCCTGGCGTCGCACAGGTGCAACGCGCGTTCTGGCGGCGATTGATGCCAGAATGGGAGAGGTCTATTGGGCAGAGTATCAGCGTGATGTTGACGGCAACTGGCAGGGCGACGAACATGAAGCTGTGCTGACGCCACAGCAGGTACTGGAGCGCACCTTATCACTGCGTGGTGAGTGGGCGACCGTTGGAACCGGATGGGAGACGTATCCGACACTGGCTGCCCACGCGGAGATCGCTCTGACGCCGGGCGATATGCTGTTGCCACAGGCGCAGGATATGCTGCCGCTGGCCTGCCATCAGTGGCAGTCAGGTAACGCGGTCGCCGTCGCCGATGCCTTGCCACGTTATCTGCGCAACAATGTCACCTGGAAAAAATTACCCGGTCGCGCCTGATAACCGCGCAACTTATTGCATTACTGCCTACTCTAATGAGTAGGTAATGGCAAAGGGATCAGTATTATGGCGATTTATTATTGGTCAAAACAGATGACGTTCGCGGTTCTGGCACTGCTGCTGGCAGGTTGTTCCTCGATTCCTGAATCCATCCAGAGTAGTTCAGAAAGACCGTACGACCGTTTGTCGCAAATCACGTTGATTCCGCAGGTGGCCTTGGGTCAGGAGGCGCGTCTCGGCGGTCGCGTTGTGGCCGTTCATAACGAAAATGATAAAACCCGATTGGTGATTGTCAGCCTACCGCTGGATCGCTGGGCGCGGCCCCAGTTGGAGAGCGTTTCTGAAGGACGATTTATTGCCAACGTCAAAGGCTTCCTTGAACCTCTCGATTTTCAGGGGCGACTGGTGACGGTAGTGGGTTCGGTCGCGGAAATGGAGCAAGGTCAGATAGGCAGCAGGCCTTATCGCTTTGTGGTGATCAATGTGACGGGTTATCAACGCTGGAATGAAACGCAGCAGGTCATCTTGCCGCCCGGCGCGGCTGATCCGTGGGGATGTGATTGGCGTTACCGGCGAGGTTGGGGCTTTGGCAATGACCGGGGCCCGGAACGTATCGAGACTATCGTGACGCAATAAATGACGGTTTTTATCTCTTAGAAAAACGGAGAACAACGAGGCGACGCAGGTCGCCTCATTTTTTTTGATACATATGATTAACAATAAGGCGTGATCGAACTCTCAACCTCGATATTGTCTCAGCAGCAACTGGTAAGCTGAGTTGAAATAATGTTAATTGAACGAGCGGTGGGAGAATCATCATGCCACTAAAAAAATACCTTGGGAGTGATACCTTGGAGAAAATCTGGTTAACGCGCTATCCGGCAAACGTGCCCGCCGAAATTAATCCGGATAACTATACGTCGTTGGTCGATCTTTTTGAAAATGCAGTTGCCCGATATGCAGATCTACCTGCATTTATTAACATGGGCGAGGTAATGACTTTCCGCAAGTTGGAAGAGCGTAGCAGCGCATTTGTCGCCTATTTGCAAAACCAACTTCATCTGCAACAGGGCGACCGCGTGGCACTGATGATGCCGAACCTGTTGCAATATCCGGTCGCGTTGTTTGGCATTTTGCGCGCCGGTCTGGTGGTGGTTAACGTCAATCCGCTTTATACCCCGCGTGAACTGGAACATCAGTTGAAAGACAGCGGCGCAACCGCCATTGTGATTGTGTCCAACTTTGCACATACGCTGGAAAGGTGGGGTATAACACCGACGTTAAACATGTGATCCTGACGCGCATGGGCGATCAGCTCTCTACCGCGAAAGGGACGCTGGTCAACTTTGTGGTTAAATATATCAAGCGTCTGGTGCCGAAATACCATCTGCAGGATGCCATCTCGTTTCGCAGTGCGCTGCAACAAGGGCGGCGACTTCAGTACATCAAACCACAAATCGTGAATGCCGATCTGGCATTTTTGCAATACACCGGCGGCACCACCGGGTTGTCGAAAGGCGCGATGCTGACACACCGTAATATGCAGGCGAACCTGGTACAAGCGAAAGCCGCTTATGGCCCGGTATTGCAAGAGCGGCATGAATTGGTGGTCACCATGCTGCCGCTCTACCACATCTTTGCGTTGACGGTAAACTGCCTGCTTAACGGCATCGGTGACCTTCGATACCAGGGCGGGTGAGACATCAGCATCATACAGTTCTTTGAACGCAGCGGCAATTTCGCGGGTGGTCATCCCTTTGGCATACAACGATAAAAATGTACTAGCTCAGACCTGATCTGACAGTTACCGATTATTTATACAGGTGTCTGTCAGATTACATCTGGTTCAGATTCTTTTCTGCCCAGATCCGTTTTCCATCGAGTAAAGTGGCCATCGGCGTACGCCCGCAGCACA
>NZ_JAHWCO010000152.1:0-2036 GCF_020054415.1 Candidatus Symbiopectobacterium sp.
GGTAGCCGTTGCGCTGGCGGCGCTCTACGGTAACGAGGGCCGTTATCTGGACAGCGATAAAATCACCGCCGCGGTTGACGTGACGGAAACGCTCAACGGCAAAGATCACAATGCGCAGATTGACGCACTGACGATGGCCCTGAAAGGCGTGCCGCGCGCAACCCAACTGCATGGTGAGGACGTATTCAATCTGGCTGTCCAGATGCTTGAGCATTGGGATGCGTTGCCGGGGATCACCGAGCGTCGCGAATACGCCGAATTATTGCTGGATACGCCACGCGATGAACGCGCAGGTGTTAAGCCGACAGTGACCAAAAAGGAAACAGAAGCCACCGTTGGCGATACCCCGGAAAACATTTTCAAGCAGGCGAGAAACCTGATTATGGAACTGACGACAGGCGGTTATCGTCACCAGGCCGTAGACATCCTGAATAAATTCGGTGCCCAGAAGCTGGGGCAGGTGCCACAGGAAAATCTGGCAGACGTTGTGATGCTGGCAGAACAGGCGCTGGCGGAGGGATAAGCCATGCCAGATATTCACGCGAAACTTTCCCCCTCATCCGCTCACCGCTGGCTACATTGCAACGCGGCACTGGCAGCGGAGCAGTTTGAGCCGAACAAAACCACGAGTTATGCCGAAGAAGGCATAACAGCGCATCATCTGGCCGAAACGATCCTCCGTAACCGGCTGAAACCTCGGTCAAAAGCCAGTCCTGTCCCGCAGGTCAGCCAGGAAATGGTTGATAAGGTGGGAGAGTACGTTGAAGCGGTCTGGACGCTGGCGCAGCAACCCGGCGCGATACTCTTGGTAGAGCAGAAATGCGACTTCTCTCACATCGTTGGTATACCCAATCAGTTTGGTACTTCGGATGCGGTGATCATCCTCGGTGATGAACTCCAGATCCACGACCTCAAATACGGTTATGAGAAAGTGGATGCGTTCGAAAACCCCCAGCTCATGCTTTACGCCCTCGGTGCGCTGGAGCAGGTCAGCCTGATCGCCGACATACACCGGGTACGCATGTTTATCCACCAGCCCCGCATCAACAACCTCAGCGAATACGAATGCAGCGTACAAAATCTGGAGGAGTTCGGGCAGAACGTGAAAGCCATCGCTGCCGATGTGCTGCAACTGGCAGACGACGCCGGGAAAAACGGCCCGGATGTTATCCCGGCTTCGGCCTATCAACCGGGTGAGAAAACCTGCCGCTGGTGTAAGCGGCGAGGTAAATGCCAGGCGCAAGCGGAGTATGTCGCGGCTGCGCTAATAAATGATTTCAGTGAAATAGCCGACCCGCCGCCTCTGAAAGACGCACTGACCACTGCCCATCAGAAGCTGGCTGAATCGGATGGGAAATGGCTGGGCGAAACGCTACCGCTGATTGACCATATCGAAAGCTGGTGTAAAAGCGTCCGCTCTGCGGCATTTAACCTGCTGCAAAATGGTCACTCCGTTTCCGGCTATAAACTGGTTCAGGGTAAACAGGGTAACCGTTCGTGGAGCAGTGAAGAAGAGGCAATTGCCCTGCTTAAAGACCAGTTCCGGTATAAAAAGGAAGAAGTTTATACCTTCAAAGTTATCAGCCCGGCGCAGGCCGAGAAACTCATTAAAAAGGCCAAACCGCGCCGCTGGGCACAGGTAGAAGCCATTATTACCCGCCCTGACGGAAAACCCGCCATGGTGCCAGAAGCCGATCCCAAACCGGCATTAATTATCAATCCCGTAAACGACTTTGACGATATTGAAGCCGCTGAATCCCTCATTTATGGAGCATCACGATGAAAGTTAAATTATCAAATGTAAGATTGGCCTTCCCTGCGCTGTTTGAACCTAAGACTGTTAATGGCGAAGGTGAACCACGATTTAGCGCTGCATTTATTTTCACACCCGACCATCCCTGCGTGAAAGAAATTGAAGCGGCTATCGCTCAGGTAGCTAAAGAAAAATGGGGGCCGAAAGCCGACAGCGTTCTTAAATCCTTACGCACCGGCCTGAAAGTCTGCCTGCACGATGGCGATGAAAAAGCAGAATACGA
>NZ_JAHWCO010000422.1:0-2626 GCF_020054415.1 Candidatus Symbiopectobacterium sp.
GAGAAATACCCGTCTGGCTCCCTTATGCTGTCGGTTAAAAACACGCAGGGGAACATAACCGGGATACAGCTTATCAGCGGTAATGGCGTTAAGAACCTGATGAAAGGGTCTAAATATTCCGGCTGTTTTATCCCGGTGTGTGATTTTCCGGAAGGATCGCCCGAGAAAGTTGTTATTGCAGAGGGCTACGGTACGGCTGTTTCCGTTTCGTTGCTCAGTGATGCGTGGCCGCTGGCGGCACTGTCAAAAACCAACCTCAAGGCGGCGGCAGAGGCCGTGCGGGAAAAGTGGCCTGAAACGCAGATCATTATTGCCGGTGATAATGATTTTATGGACGGCAAGCCCAATGAAGGGCGGGAAGTGGCAATCAAAGCGGCGCTCGCCGTAAAAGGCTGGGTCAGTATTCCCCCCGGCAGTGCAAAAGCAGACTGGGACGATTACCGCCGTGATTTTGGCGTCCAGCGGGCGCTGGAAGCCTTTGCGGAAGAAATGTTTAATCCTGGTGACACGGAGACCCGCCTGCCTCCCGGCTTCAGGCTGACGAAAGAATTTCTGTGGTGCGAGCGTACCCGCAATGACGGAAGCGAGAGCGGACAGGTGCAGCAGATTAAAATTTGCAGCCCGCTGAAAGTGACCGCCATTACCTGTGATACAGATGGTGGCAACTTTGGACGCTTGCTTGAATGGGAGGATTCCAACGGCACCCGGCATGAATGGGCCATGCCCATGACGGTACTTGCCGGGGCCGGGCAGGATTTGCGCGAAGTGTTACTTGAAAATGGACTCCATTTTATCAGAGTGAACGGGACGGCGCGCGGGCTGCTGATGGAGTACATCGCCACCTGTCGCCCGGTGCGTAAAGTGACCTGCGTTGAGAAAACTGGCTGGTATGGCGGGTCTTATGTACTCAATGGTGAGGTCATTGGGAGCGAAGCCGGAACCGTTATTTTTCAGGCCGCCCGTTCGTCCCGAAATGATTTTAGAGTAGCCGGTAATACCCAGGAGTGGATTGAGCATATTGGCCGCTACTGCGCGGGTAATTCCCGCCTGGCGTTTTGCGTCAGTCTGGCGTTTGCGGCCCCCCTGCTGGCGCTAACCGGTATGGACGGAGGCGGTTATCACCTTAAGGGGGAATCCTCCGATGGCAAGACAACCACAATGAAGGTGGCCGCCTCTGTCTGTGGTGACCGGGATTACTGGAAAACATGGCGTGCGACGGGAAACGCGCTGGAAGGTATCGCGCTGCGGCGCAATGATGCCGCGCTTATGCTTGATGAAATCAGCGAGGTTGACGGTAAGGAGGCCGGGCGTATTGCCTACATGCTGGGAAACGGCAAGGGAAAAGCAAGGGCCAGGGTGGACGGCAGTCCGCGTGAACAGGTTCAGTGGACACTGTTGTTTCTTTCTACGGGCGAGATTTCAATTGCTGAACATGCGACTGAGGCCGGGGAACGGCGTACCGGTGCCGGTGTCGGGGTAAGAATGGTGCAGATACCCAGTAATACAGGCCGATTTGGTGCCTTTGAAGAGCTTCACGGATTCGGCGACGGCAAGGCGTTTGCTGAATACCTTGAGCAGACCAGCGCGCAGTACCACGGCGCAGTTTTCCGCGACTGGTTGCGCTGGTTGACCAGCAATCTTACTGAGGTGGCGGAGCGTGCAAGGTCACTCAGAAAAAAATATGAAAAAACACTCCTGACTGAGTATGCAGGTAATCAAGTTGGGCGCGTGGTCGGGCGTTTCGCCCTTCTCGCGGTCGCCGGTGAACTGGCAACGGAAGCCGGAGTCACTGGCTGGAAACCCGGAGAGGCAGAGACTGCCGCACGAAAATGCCTGGAAGCATGGATAAAGGATCGCGGCCATATCGGCAATCAGGAAGATGCGGACGCACTGGAGAAAGTTCGCCGGTTTATTACTGCCAATCAGTACACACGCTTTGCCGACTGGTACGACGAAAAAAGTCGTCCGGTGAACATGGTCGGTTTCCGGCGCACGGAAAAAGGTAACAATACCAGAGAGCTGGAGACAATCTTTTTCATTTTCTCCAGCAGTTGGAAAGAGATCTGTGGCACGTCTGATACGGCAAAAACCGCCCGCCTATGCAAGCATGAAGGTTGGCTGATGACGGATGATGATGAAAAGCGTCTCCAGAGAAAGATAAGGCTCCCGGAGACAGGTCTTAAATGGATGTACGTACTTAAAAGCGATGTCGTCGGATGATGGGCAGTGGCGGGGGAAAGAATGATCGGTGCTGACCGTTAAAACGGGGTTATCATTGATAGGCTTAGCCTTCCAGAATGGAAGTATCTCGCACGAGTATTATATTTTGGTGGGAACAGTGGGAACACAGGGAACACGATTGATTTAAAAGACCTTTTTCTGTTTCCACCAGTTGTTCCCAGGTGGGAACAGTGGGAACATATTTATAATCAACAAGTTATGTCATGCGTGATAAGTTTGTTCCCAGTAAAAAACAGCAGTGGGAAGGCTTTGTTGAATAATAGTGAGTCATGCTGTTTTGCCAAGCCAGTTTTGGTAGAAAATGCTTGTCACCTCAGGTGTACAGTTTTCTCATGAGGCCTAACTGCATGATTTTGCGTTGCGAGGATCCGTCGTTTCACTGGAC
>NZ_JAHWCO010000196.1:0-1033 GCF_020054415.1 Candidatus Symbiopectobacterium sp.
CTATTTTGAAAACACGCGCGATTTTCGGGATGCAATATTCAATTTTTTCACCAATACGCTACCAGAAATAGCGGACTCGCTGACGTCCAGAATTCACGATCATTTTCAGGTGCTCAAACCTGCATCTTGAGGTTTATTGGGGCTTTGTTGAATAATAGGGAATAATGCTGTTATGACACGCCTGTTTTGGATTAAAATGCTGATCGCTCCGGGATGCATCACCACGCTCTGGATTTAACAATACTGATTTTACGTCAAGGGAATCCGCAGCCTTTATGGCTACGCAGCATAATATCTATTTATTCAACAAAGCCGTTTATTGGGTATAAACCAGCTCTTTTTTGCATTCAAGATCGATATCCAGTTTGATATCCAGTTTGATATCCATCATGCTCAGGCAGCCATCGATAAATCCTTCTGCCATTTGTAGCTGCTTTAACACCAGCGTATGTGAAATGCCCAGTTTGTTACCAATCGCCCTCACCGGCAGGCCAAGCACATAATGCCACCCCAATAGCACATGCAGATACGGGTCGCGTTTTTTCAAACACGCCATAGCCCCATTAACAATCGACCCATCGTCATCGCAACACGACGGGCGCGAGCGCTGGCTGGAGGGCAGCAGCCCACGGAAGCCCGCCGCCACCGATGAGTAATACAGCCCGTGTTCAGTATGAGAAGCCCATGCGCCATAGCGCTCGAGCACCTTTTGGATATCACGAATCATCTTGCCACCTTTGTTGTTTCTATGCCGTTATCTGACAAGACCATCAGGGTCTTGCCGCACCGTCCCCTAGAGTAACAAAAGAGCAGCAGTCATAAACTTCCACCGAAAAGCTATTGATTTAATTAATAACTAAGTCCGTTACTCACGCGTAGCCAGTGTTGTTAGTTGTATTAGTCGCGACTAGATCTGACACTGGACCTTGAAAGGTTGAGAGTTACCGGTTTTGATATGGGTGTCTGATCCTTAAACAAAACGCGAGGTAACTCTCATGCTTCATACTAACAATCCCATTATCAAACACAAAGC
>NZ_JAHWCO010000290.1:0-6940 GCF_020054415.1 Candidatus Symbiopectobacterium sp.
ACTGCGTAACCGATTGCAACGGCTCAATCGCAAGACGCTCGGATATTCAAAATCATCCGAAATACACGATAGGATCATCGGTACTTACATCGAACGCGAGTACTACGTTTGATGCTACATCAACTCATTGAATACACGACCCGCATTTTGGATCGCTACTTGTCTTTTATTGCTATAAACGTTTTACTTAGCGCCCTATAACGTCTGCGCGATAAGAATAATTTATACCACGCCGCAGTTCGTCTTCCCATTTTGTCGCATTTATATACAGGAAACACAACGTAACTATGAGTCATCGTTTAACATCCAAAGATATCGTGGCGCTGGGGTTTATGACCTTTGCGCTGTTTGTCGGGGCGGGGAACATCATTTTCCCGCCAATTGTGGGTTTACAGGCCGGTGAACACGTCTGGACCGCCGCGCTTGGCTTTTTGCTCACTGCAGTTGGCCTACCGGTGTTGACCGTGGTCGCGCTGGCGCGCGTGGGCGGTGGCGTCGATGCGCTGAGCTCCCCCATTGGCCAGAAGGCAGGCTTTCTGCTGGCGACCGTGTGTTATCTGGCCGTCGGACCGCTGTTCGCTACGCCGCGCACCGCTACGGTATCCTTCGAAGTGGGGCTGGCTCCGCTGTTTGGCGATGCTGCCACGCCGCTGTTGATCTATAGCGTGGTCTATTTCGCGTTAGTGATCGGCATTTCTCTCTATCCGGGTCGTCTGCTGGATACGGTTGGCCATGTGCTGGCACCGTTGAAAATTCTGGCACTGGCCGTGCTGGGATTAGCGGTGGTGATGTGGTCTGCGGGTTCGCCGATCCCGGCGACCGAAGCCTATCAAACCGTACCGTTTTATAACGGTTTTGTGAACGGTTACCTGACCATGGATACTTTGGGTGCCATGGTATTCGGAATCGTTATCGTCAATGCGGCCCGTTCACGCGGCGTGACCGATGCTACGCTGCTGACCCGTTATACCATTTGGGCCGGGTTGATTGCTGGCGTCGGGTTGACGTTGGTGTATCTGAGCCTGTTTAAGCTGGGCTCTGTGAGCGGTGAACTGATTCCTAACGCGCAAAACGGGGCTGAAATCCTGCATGCTTACGTGCAGCACACCTTGGGCAGCATGGGCAGCGGCTTCCTGGCCTTGTTGATTTTTATCGCCTGCATGGTGACGGCGGTTGGCCTGACCTGCGCCTGTGCCGAATTTTTCTCCCAATATTCGCCGTTTTCCTATCGCACGCTGGTGTTCGTGCTGGGGGGATTCTCGGCGTTAGTCGCCAATATGGGATTAAGTCATCTGATTCAGCTATCCATTCCGGTGCTGACAGCGATCTATCCGCCCTGTATCATTCTGGTTTTACTGAGTTTTACTTTGCGCTGGTGGAATCGTGCTTCGCGTATTGTGGCCCCGGTCATGTTAATCAGCCTGTTATTCGGCTTGATTGATGGGGTAAAATCATCGACCTTTGCGTCATTGCTGCCAGCTTGGAGCCTGAGCTTGCCTTTGGGTGAACAGGGATTGGCCTGGTTGCCACCGTCTCTGGTGGTGCTGCTGGCTGCGGTTATTTATGACCGGCTGAGCTGCGTCAGGAAGTGACGGCGCACCAATAAAGCACTAACGCTGCATTTTTCACCACAGGCTGTCGCCTGTGGTTTTTCTTTTGCAAGACAGGGCTGCTTAATTTATGGAACAACGATCCGCTAAGCTAAAGCGTGGGTTAAGCACGCGGCATATCCGCTTCATTGCACTCGGATCGGCGATTGGTACCGGGCTGTTTTATAGCTCGGCCAGTGCCATTCAGATGGCAGGGCCAAGTGTGCTGTTGGCTTATATCATCGGCGGCGTTATCGCCTATATCATCATGCGGGCGCTGGGAGAAATGTCGGTCAATAACCCGCAGGCCAGCTCCTTTTCCCGCTACGCGCAGGATTACCTAGGGCCGATGGCGGGCTACATCACCGGATGGACCTACTGCTTTGAGATCCTCATCGTCGCCATCGCGGATGTGACCGCGTTTGGTATCTACATGAGCGTTTGGTTCCCTGATGTGCCGCACTGGATCTGGGTTCTGAGCGTGGTGCTGATCATTGGTGCCATCAACCTGATGAGCGTGAAGGTGTTCGGTGAGTTGGAGTTTTGGCTCTCGTTCTTCAAGGTCGCTACCATTATCATCATGATCGTGGCGGGCATTGGGATTATCGTGTGGGGTATTGGTAACGGCGGCCAGCAAACCGGAATCAGTAACCTGTGGAGCCACGGTGGTTTCTTTAGTAACGGTGTGATGGGCATGGTCCTGTCGTTGCAACTGGTGATGTTTGCCTACGGCGGTATCGAAATCATTGGTATCACCGCCGGTGAAGCCAAAGATCCGCATAAATCCATTCCGCGCGCGATCAACTCGGTACCGTGGCGCATCCTGGTGTTCTACGTGGGTACGCTGTTTGTCATCATGTCGATTTATCCCTGGAATCAGGTGGGTACCAACGGCAGTCCGTTTGTGTTGACCTTCCAGCATCTCGGCATTACGGCAGCGGCGGGCATTCTGAATTTTGTGGTCATCACGGCGTCTCTGTCGGCGATTAACAGCGACGTGTTTGGCGTGGGCCGCATGATGCACGGCATGGCTGAGCAGGGCAACGCTCCCAAGGTCTTTGCCAAAGTGTCGCAGCGCGGTATTCCGTGGGTCACGGTCATTGTAATGATGGCGGCGCTGCTGGTGGCGGTTTACCTTAACTACATTATGCCGGGCAAAGTGTTTTTGGTGATTGCATCGCTGGCAACCTTTGCCACCGTATGGGTGTGGATAATGATCCTGTGCTCGCAAATTGCGTTCCGCCGTCGTTTGAGTGAGAACGAGGTGAAAGCACTGGCGTTCCCGCTGCCGGGTGGGGTGGCATCTTCGGTAGCGGGTATCGTATTTCTGGTGTTTATTATCGGACTGATTGGCTACTTTGAAGAAACGCGCGTTTCCCTCTACGTGGGCGTGCTGTGGATTGCGTTGCTGCTGTTGGGTTATGCCGTTAAACAGAAACGGCAGAAGCGGGCGAATGGCAACGCGTAAGCGTGGTTGAGCGGCAATGACAAAACGGGGCGTAAAGCCCCATTTTTTATTCTCTGAACATTACTAATAAAAAAGCCGACGGGATAGCGTCGGCTTGTTGTCGCGGAAAAGGACGAGATTACAGCTTGTCGGCATTTTCCGTCAGGTATTTTGCAACGCCATCTGGCGATGCGCCCATACCGGATTTGCCTTTTTCCCACTGTGCCGGGCACACTTCGCCGTGCTCTTCGTGGAATTGCAGGGCATCAACCATGCGCAGCATTTCATCAACGTTACGGCCCAGCGGCAGATCGTTGACAACCTGATGGCGTACCACGCCTTCTTTGTCGACAAGGAAAGAACCGCGCAGTGCCACGCCCGCATCCAGGTGCTCAATGCCGTAGGCTTTCTGGATTTCACGCTTCACGTCGGCGACCATGGCGTACTGCACCGGGCCGATACCGCCGCCTTTCACCGGCGTGTTGCGCCAGGCGTTGTGAACGAATTCGGAGTCAAAAGAGACGCCAACCACTTCTACACCGCGATCTTGAAACTCTTTATAGCGGTGGTCAAATGCGATCAGTTCTGACGGGCAGACGAAGGTAAAGTCCATCGGCCAGAAGAAAATCACTGCCGCTTTACCGCTGATGTGCTTTTTCAGATTGAAGTTTTCAATGATTTCGCCATTGCCTAATACGGCAGCAGCGGTGAAGTCAGGGGCTTGACGCGTTACCAGGACCATAATAACTCCTGTAAAAGTGATTAAAAGGACGAGGATGAAAAAACAACAGGCAGTATAGGGTTTCTTTCCTCATGAATAAAGGTTAACAGACCGATTGATGAGATATGTTTTATCTATTGAATTGATTGGTCATACCCAGCATAAATCGACAGCGTTACAGTTGTTGCAAACGAGCCTGTTCCATCATACGTGGATAAAAACACCAAAAATAGTCTTCAAAGGCGGTGTAGTGGAGCTCGATAGCCTCAAATGAGCCTGCTAATGCCGCCAACAGGGGGCGGCGTATCGCCATGCGTTGCAGCACATCAGCAATAAAGGGCAATTCGGAGTAGCGCTCCAGCCAACGTTCACGCCACAGATAGTGATTCAGGTTTTGAAAGCGTTCCGGCGTGTCAGCAAGATGTGGCTCTATCTGGGTGCGAGCGGTAGCGACAAACGCTTCCAGCGATTGCTGCGGACACACGCGCGTCCAGTGACGGGCAAGAAAATGGTCCCGTAGTACGTCAAGCGTGATGGGCGCCACGCGGCGGTAATCGGCGCTGAAATGGGCGGCGGCTTTTACTTCGGCCTGACTGTCCGTTAGCACATCAATGCGGCGGTGCAGGCGGATACCTGACACCACGTCATCGCTAAAGCCTTGTTGCGGGTTACCGCGCACAAAGTCGGCCATCAGGTTGCCGAGAAGCGAACTATCGGCTAGCGTGACCAAGTGAAGATGAGCAAGAAAATTCATTATTCCAGTTTACATCAATTTCATGCACCGTTTGCTTATTTGTTGCAGCCGCGCGCTTACGGCTCTAGACTGGACCGCCGTTTTTTTACCTGTTCCTGTCGAACACTCTTTTATAAATAGCACAACCAAGTGAATAGCCATGCGAGTCTCTGATTTTTCGTTTGAACTTCCCGAAGCGCTGATTGCGCACTATCCGCAGGCGCAGCGTAGCGGCTGCCGATTGCTGTTGCTGGACGGACCGACGGGAGCCCTGACCCATGGTGTTTTCACCGATTTGCTGGATAAACCGGCACCGGGCGATTTGCTGGTGTTTAACAATACCCGCGTCATTCCTGCCCGTTTGTTTGGTCAAAAGGCAAGCGGTGGCAAGATTGAGGTGCTGGTTGAGCGCGTACTGGATACGCAGCGTGTGCTGGCGCATGTTAAAGCGTCCAAGGCGCCCAAACCGGGAACGGAACTGTTGCTGGGAGAAGACGGCAGCGTCAAAGCGGTGATGGCCCAGCGCCACGATGCGCTGTTTGAGCTGCATTTTGATGATCCACGCGATGTGCTGACGATATTAAACGACATCGGCCATATGCCGCTGCCGCCTTACATTGACCGACCGGATGAAGACGCCGATCGTGAACTGTATCAAACGGTGTATAGCCAGCGCCTCGGTGCGGTTGCCGCACCGACGGCGGGCCTGCACTTTGATGAGCCGCTGCTTGCTGCATTGCGCGAGAAAGGGGTTGAAATGGCGTTTGTCACCCTACACGTCGGCGCAGGCACTTTCCAGCCCGTGCGGTTTGATACCATCGAAGATCACATCATGCATGCGGAGTATGCTGAAGTGCCGCAGAATGTGGTAGATGCTGTGCTTGCGTGTAAAGCGCGCGGTAATCGCGTGATCGCTGTTGGCACCACGTCGGTGCGTTCATTGGAAAGTGCGGCACAGGCGGCGCAAGAGGCGCTGATTGCACCTTTCTTTGGTGATACACGCATTTTTATCTATCCCGGCTATCATTATCGCGTGATCGACGCGCTGGTGACCAACTTCCATCTGCCGGAATCAACGTTGATCATGCTGGTGTCTGCGTTTGCGGGCTATCAGCATACCATGGCGGCTTACCGCGCGGCGGTGAGCGAGCAGTATCGCTTTTTCAGCTACGGAGACGCCATGTTTATTACGCGTAATCCTGCGGCTGAAGCGGAGCAGGTTGCCAGTGCGGCGGACAACGATGCTTCAGCTTTTTGAAAAAAAACGCATAATCGCGCCGTAGAGTGCAATCTGTTGGAGTGTTGACTGACTTACCAACAACAACATCGGACTGTTTTTCCGGTGTAAGTTGCTTGTCAAAAAGATGCTACACTAATTAATGCGTTTGTTATCAATTTCCTACGACTGACAAATAAGGTCGTCCGTCACATGACGCATCGCTCTGTGCCAAAAATGTGACAATACCGCTAAATTTGCTTAGATGTTCGGTGCTGAGGTGGGCGTACTTATTGACCATCTCAAGCTTCTGCCAACCGCCAAGCTCTTTTAGTGTCATCAGTGGCGTACCGTTCTGTACGTGCCAGCTTGCCCATGTGTGCCGCAAGTCGTGAAAACGAAAGTCAGCGATCCCAGATATGTTCAGCGCCCTAGCAAAGTCGTCACGACCTATTTGCGTTCTTTGCTTGCCATCAACGGAAAAAACATAATCGCAGTCTTTGCTGCACTCCGTGATCACACGCACCGCCTCATCGTTTAGCGGTAGCGGGCGTGCTTTTCCTGATTTAGCGTTATCTGCAGTCACTACAGCTATGCGGCGTGACAGGTTGACGCTTTCCCATTTAAGAGAGAAAATCTCTCCTTTCCTTGCCCCGGTTAGTAGCGCGAAAGCAACAACCCTCTTCATCCATCAAAGGTGTAGGGAGTTGATCAGCGCTCTTGCTTGCTCTTTTTCTATCCATCTAACCCGCACCTTTGGCTCCCTCTGAGACGATACGTGTGGAGCGCTTCTCACCTAACCGGCTTTAACTGCCAAAGAAAAAGCCCGCATGATGAACGCCCTGTACCTATTGCGCGTTGCGTCGGAAAGCTTAACCCTCCTAGCGGTTGAATGCGTTGGCAAGTTGTTCGCTATCTCCTCGCTTGAGATCGCAGATATCACTCTCCCCCCGAACACAGAAAGCCAGTAACGGGCGTGGATTTGCTTGTCGGCAAAGTAAGGCTGATTTGTACTAGCTCAGACCTGATCTGACAGTTACCGATTATTTATACAGGTGTCTGTCAGATTACATCTGGTTCAGATTCTTTTCTACCCAGATCCGTTTTCCATCGAGTAAAGTGGCCATCGGCGTACGCCCGCAGCACATTTTTCCCTGATGAGTTCGCTCATTATTGTAATGCCACAACCAGTTGTCCAGATCTACCTGCAGGCTTTCCAGGTCTCCATATAACT
>NZ_JAHWCO010000680.1:0-2351 GCF_020054415.1 Candidatus Symbiopectobacterium sp.
AAGAAGAGAGTTACAGCTTCATCTGGAGTACGAGAATCTGCGTTGTCCGAAATATTACCACTGAAAAAGGAGTCGATATGACTGATGACCTCCTTACGAAACTCAGAGCGCTCAAGCTGTCAGCAATAGCCGATGGCATGATACGCCAGCGGGAGGCACCTGGTACATACAATGAGCTGGGGTTCGCAGAACGTCTGGTGCTACTTGTCGAAGAAGAACTATTGAATCGTGAAAACAGCCGTGTTGGTCGGCTGAGAAAGCGGGCGCGGTTGCGCCACGGTGCAACCCCTGAGGGTCTTTGCTATCCGGTATCCAGAGGGTTAAAGGCAGAACAGATGTGCGAGCTTCTGAACGGGCATTACATCACCCACAGTAAGAATATCCTGATAACAGGGCCAACTGGCAGCGGCAAAAGCTGGGTAGGTTGTGCGCTGGACGAGCAGGAGTTCCGCCAAAAGAGAAACATCCAATACTGGCGTATGGGTCGGCTGCTGGATCAGCTTGAGCAGGGGCGACTGGACGGCAGCTTGCTTAACCAACTGAAACAGCTTCAAAAAATAGAGCCTCTTATCTTGGACGACCTCGGTCTTGAAGTTATCACAACGCTGCAATGCAATGACTTGCTGGAAATAACGGAAGACCGATGTGGGCAAACCAATACGATCCTGATCAGCCAGTTGCCGGTGGAGCAATGGTACGGTGTTATGGGAAATCCTACGGCGGCCGATGCCTTCATGGATCGGCTGATCCACAACGCCCACAGGCTGGAGCTTAAGGGAGAATCATTAAGGAAAAATAGCCCGGTAGTGGAAAGCGCAGAAGAAACACACTAACACGATAAAAAAGCTAGGTTCCCGGATGATCGATACGATGCGAAATCGTGATCGACCTTAGATGCGAATCGATGATCGATCGCATGCGAATATGCACTTTGACTGTATCGTTCTGAAAGTCCGGCAGGACAGCCGCGTTATCAATAAGTCTGTGTTCCTGGCGCTGGGTATCAATATCGAAGGCCAGAAAGAGCTACTGGGGATGTGGCTGGCCGAAAATGAAGGCGCAAAGTTCTGGCTGAACGTGCTGACAGAACTGAAAAACCGTGGCCTGACCAACATCCTCATTGCCTGTGTGGACGGCCTGAAAGGGTTCCCGGATGCCATCAACACGGTCTACCCGGAAGCCCGCATCCAGTTGTGCATCGTGCACATGGTGCGCAACAGTCTGCGCTTCGTTGCCTGGAAGGACTATAAGGCGGTAACACGCGACCTCAAAGCAGTGTATCAGGCTCCAACCGAAGAGGCAGCGCTTCAGGCGCTGGAGACGCTCGGCGGGACATGGGATCACCGCTATCCGCAGATAAGCCGGAGCTGGCAGTCAAACTGGGCCAACCTGTCGACATTCCTCTCATACCCGCAGGAACTTCGCAAGGTAATCTACACGACGAACGCTATAGAATCACCGAACAGCGTGATCCGGCATGCAATCAAGAAACGCAAGGTGTTCCCGACTGATGACTCGGTGAAGAAGTTCGTATGGCTGGCAATCGAGGCTGCATCACAGAAATGGACGATTCCCTTACAGGACTGGCGTATGGCAATGCGTCGCTTTATTATCGAGTTCGGTGACCGCCTTGACGGTCACTTCTGAGGAAAGTCATTTACACAAAATCTTAAACAGGCTCTTTTTTGTTAAATAAGCAAAAAACTTCCTATTGGGAATTATAGCAGGAAATCGTCCAGATATTTACCTTGCTCTTCAATGGCTTTCTTGATCACGGCAGGAGTGCGGCCTTGGCCAGTCCAAGTTCTTGCTTCGCCGTTTTCATCAGTATATTGATATTTTGCCGGGCGCACAGCACGTTTGCTTTTGCCCGGTGTTTTTGCTGCACCCAAAGATTGCAACAGTTCATTCGGGTCGATGCCATCAGCAATCAACATATCACGATATTGCTGTAATTTACGGGTACGTTCTTCGATTTCTGCCTGAGCTTGATTATCTTCGTCACGACGCTCATTGACAACGACTTCCAGTTTTTCCAGCATTTCTTCCAAGGTATCCAGGCTGCATTCTCTCGCTTGGGCGCGCAGAGTACGGATGTTGTTTAGAACCTTTAGTGCTTCGCTCATTGTGATAATCTCAAATAATATTATTGGTGGCGTATGTAGGGTGATAATAGATGGCTATTTTATTTTCTGCAATAGTCAAATTTTGGTCGTGTATTCAATGAGTTGATGTAGCATCAAACGTAGTACTCGCGTTCGATGTAAGTACCGATGATCCTATCGTGTATTTCGGATGATTTTGAATATCCGAGCGTCTTGCGATTGAGCCGTTGCAATCGGTTACGCAGT
>NZ_JAHWCO010000487.1:0-2560 GCF_020054415.1 Candidatus Symbiopectobacterium sp.
ATGCAAACACGGATGGCTACAGGGCTTACAACGACGAACTTCAAAAAGTAAAACACATTGTTAGCAAGCTGTATACACAGCGTATTGAGCGTGCACATCTGACACTGCGTAACCGATTGCAACGGCTCAATCGCAAGACGCTCGGATATTCAAAATGATCCGAAATGCACGATAGGATCATGGGTACTTACATCGAACGCGAGTACTACGTTTGATGCTACATCAACTCATTGAATACACGACCGAACGGCGGACAGGTGTGCGTCTCTTCCAAACGCATGATCATTGAAGATGCAGTGTATGACGCGTTTCTCGACCGGTATACCCAGGGCGTTGCTGCGTTGCGCACAGGCGATCCGTTGGATGAAAACACCACGTTGGCCCCGCTCTCTTCCCAACAGGCGGCTGATGAAGTAAGACAGAAGATCCAACTGGCGGTGTCACACGGTGCAACGGCGCTGGAAGTGTGCCCGAAAGTGCCAACCTAGGGAGCCTTCGTACAACAGACTATACTTACCGACGTTACGCAGGATAATCCCGCCTATCATATGGAGTTTTTTGGCCCGGTCTCTATGCTGTTCCGCGCTAAAGATGAAGATGATGCGGTACGTATTGCCAACGATTCACCGTTCGGTCTCAGTGGTTCTGCGTTCACCCGTAACGGCAGACACGGGGCTGAAGTTGCCTCTCGTCTGTCCACCGGGATGGTATACGTCAACCACCCAACCCGAGTGCAGGCCGATCTGCCGTTTGGCGGCATCCGCCGTTCTGGTTATGGGCGCGAACTGACTGGGCTGGGCATTAAAGAGTTTGTGAACCACAAACTGATTTCTGTTGTTGATATTGATGCTGAATTTTAAGGAAATACCATGAGCACCCTACGACTATTGGGCATCGCAGGCAGCCTGCGCCGCACCTCTGCGAATAAAGGGCTGCTGCGCGCAGCGCAAGCAGCTCTGCCAGCGGATACTACCCTTGAGATCGCCGATCTGCTAGATGTACCGTTCTACAATGCCGATCTGACCGAGATCCCCGCTGCCGTGCAGCGTATCGCGCGTCAGGTGCAGCAGGCTGAAGGATTTGTCTTTGCCTGTACCGAGTACAACTACTCCGTGGCACCGGCTTTGAAGAACATTCTCGACTGGCTTTCACGTCTGCCAGACAGCCAGCCGCTGAGCGGCAAACCGGTGGCGCTGATGGGTGCAGGCGGCGGTATGGGAACGTCGCGTACGCAGTATCGCCTGCGCCAAAGCGCCGTATTCCTGAATCTGCAACCGCTTAACAAGCCGGAAGTGTTCACCAACGCTTTTGCTGGCGGCTTTGACGATCAGGGCAATTTGCATGACGAAAAAATTGCGGCACTGATCGGCGAACAGATGAACACCTTGGTCGCGGCAATCAAAGCCACCCGATAATCAACGCGTCACCACCTGTACCGTTCTGATGAAAGACGGTACAGGTCTATTCCCACCCTTCACATCGTGCTTCTTGTTAACGCTGGTATAAATACAGCATTTCGTTCGCCAACTCCCGCACCAATAATGATGTCATCAAGTGATCTTGCGCATGCGCCATGATAGATGTCATCGGCACAACGGTTTCTCGTGCAACCAACTGCGTTTGAACCTGATGCGCCACTCTTGCAAACCGATCTGCGCGGGTCATTAACGCATTGGCTTGTTCAACCTGACCGTGACGTGCAGCCTGCAACGCCTCAAGACACAGGCTGCGTGATTCATCCGCATTGACAAGAATTTCCATTGCCGCTTCTTCTGCTTTAACCATCGTCATACCACCCCTATTAGGCATTGAATCAAAACCGTGCTGTTTCACCCTCTTGGTCACACTTACAGCACACATCCATCGAGCTGCCGTACTGCCAGACTCTGTGCACAAGGCTGTGTGGTTTTTTACCCTTTCTTTTTAGCAATATTGTACCTGTGCACAGGCATCGATAAATGTCCCAAATGGCACAAGACAGATTATCGCCGTATTTACGGCGACCCTCTGACGAGCGTAAGGGATTAAAATTGATACCATAGCGAGAGGAGATTTGAGCGTCTTTAATAAAACGCGACTGCGTTTCAATCTAAACTGCCATTTCTGCCTGAAGATAGCGGACAAAGGTGGTGATTCTGGCAGGAACGTGACGCCGTTGCTGATAGACAGCGTGAATACCTGCATCCTGCGTCGTGAAGTTTGGCAGCAAAGCCACTAAAGCACCCTGATCTAAATAAGGTTCAACATCCTAGGCTGAACGCAACAGCAGGCCTCGCCCATCCAGCGCATAACGCATCACCACTTCGCCGTCGTTACTCGACAGGTTGCCTTCAGCTTTATGGCTAACCTCCTGACCGTCACGGTAAAAGCGCCACATCGCATAGTCACTTTCATACTGGCGCAACACCAGACAAATGAGATGGTCACCCCCACTCTGTGAGCGGTACGCTGGCAGGGTGTTTTTCTTTCAGGAGAGGCCATCATGGAAAACGTTACTCTTATTGGTATCGATCTCGGTAAACATTCTTTCCACATTCATTGCCAGGATAAGTCAGGTAAC
>NZ_JAHWCO010000642.1:0-9436 GCF_020054415.1 Candidatus Symbiopectobacterium sp.
CACTGCGTAACCGATTGCAACGGCTCAATCGCAAGACGCCCGGATATTCAAAATCATCCGAAATGCACGATAGGATCATCGGTACTTACATCGAACGCGAGTACTACGTTTGATGCTACATCAACTCATTGAATACACGACCTACGAACCGATTCATCCTTAACTCCATTTACAGCACCTTTATTGCTATTTGTCGCTGAAACCAAGGGCATGCCTACCCGAATGAATATTATCAGAAAACTACCGCGTCCCTAAGAGTGTGTACGCTCCAAAGCCTATCAACCGATCCCCCGCCAATTAACGCGCCACCGCAGCTAACGGTGTTCTCTGTGCGCACGGCGGGCTTGCCGTCAATAAAGACGTTGGATGAACCGCCGCTGATAGTGCGGCTATGTCCGTGGGGAGCCAGAGAATAGCCTTGCAGGACCAATGGGATACCATCAACCTTGACGGTTGATGACCCTGACACAACTGACGTTGGCGGGTGGCTACTGGGCTGAAAGCGATTCAACTTGCAGCATCTTATTTTCTGGCTGTCACGCTTTAAATGGCACTCCTACAGTACGTCCCGTTTCCACCATCATATGCCGCGGAATGCGAGAGTATTCCCCTTCTACTCCCCGGCTTATCACCACGTCGACAGAGACCGCTTTTTGTGGCCAAGCGTCATCCTTTCTGCACCTACTTGAAAGCGCGGCTTTGTGTATCAGGGGTGGAAACCTCTTCTTGGCTTATAAAGAGTTCCGATTCGATACGTTCGATCATCGCAGGATCGCTATTCTGGTTCGCCAGGCTCCAGCGACTGTAATACCCGCCACCAATATCCGAATGGGCACCCGGCAGAGCCCGTTCGGTAAAATAGGGCGGAATGCTGGTGCCGATTGCCATCGGGATAATTCGTGTCAACGGAAAATGGTACAAAAAAACCGGCATTGTACCGGGCTAGCGCCGTTATTGGTTTCGACAGACTCCGTCGAGAGACAGGCAAAGAACATGCCGTTTTTTAATTCATTGTTTTTATTTATAATTAATCTATTACTGTGGCGTGAATGTCAATTCTGAGTGAAAAGTTGCGCAGGCCTCGTGAATCATTTGCAAACCTTGCGCAGGGAGTGATTTATGCTAGGAAGTGAGCAAGAAACTGCGCAGAATGCGCAGTTATTCTGAAGAGGTAATGCCGCAGGCTCATGAGCGTCATGGAACCCATATTTTAGCATTGCACCGGGTATACCAAACGCTCACAGCTCTAACTCGATATCATTCACTGGCATGCAGCAGCACGGCAAGATTTCGTCTCGCTGTACACAGGCAAGGGGGGTTTGGCGATAGGCGATGCGTCCTTTCACCAGCCGTAAGCGGCAGGCACCGCAATAACCCGAGCGGCACTGATATTCCACGGGTACGCAGTGTTGTTCAAGCACGTCGAGTAACGAGGTGGCGCTGTCGTTGTTGGCAAGCTGCGCGCCAGAGACGCGCAGTGTGATGGTTGAGTTGCTCATCAACTTAGAGCTGGAAATCACTCAGGTCGTCGGCGTTGATTTCAGAATCAATTTGGCCGACCAGATAAGAACTCACTTCCACTTCTTGCGGAGCAACCTGCACGTTGTCAGAGACCAGCCAGGCATTAATCCACGGGATCGGGTTAGTGCGCATTTGGAACGGCAAGGGCAGCCCTACCGCTTGCATGCGGATATTGGTGATGTATTCAACGTACTGGCAGAGAATGTCTTTGTTCAGGCCAATCATCGAGCCGTCGCGGAACAGGTATTCCGCCCACTCTTTCTCCTGCTGTGCTGCCAGCACAAACAGGTCGTAGCATTCCTGTTGGCACTCTTCGGCGATTTGTGCCATTTCCGGATCGTCCTGGCCGGAACGCATCAGATTCAGCATATGCTGGGTACCGGTCAGGTGCAGCGCTTCATCGCGGGCGATCAGTTTGATGATTTTTGCGTTGCCCTCCATCAGTTCGCGTTCAGCAAAGGCGAATGAGCAGGCGAAACTGACATAAAAACGGATGGCTTCCAGCGCGTTGACGCTCATCAGGCACAGATAAAGCTGTTTCTTCAAGGAATGCAGATTAACGGTGACCGTTTTACCGTTCACCTGATGCGTACCTTCACCCAGCAGGTGATAATAGCTGGTCAGTTCGATCAGATCGTCATAGAAAGAAGAGATGTCTTTTGCACGTTTCAGAATCTCTTCATTGGTGACGATATCATCGAACACCAGTGCCGGATCGTTGACAATATTGCGGATGATATGGGTATAGGAACGGGAATGGATGGTTTCTGAAAATGCCCAGGTTTCTATCCAGGTT
Source organism: Candidatus Symbiopectobacterium sp. (assembly GCF_020054415.1). Taxonomy (NCBI): domain Bacteria; kingdom Pseudomonadati; phylum Pseudomonadota; class Gammaproteobacteria; order Enterobacterales; family Enterobacteriaceae; genus Symbiopectobacterium; species Candidatus Symbiopectobacterium sp. Next base: position 2,318 of record NZ_JAHWCO010000642.1, read on the forward strand.
TCCAACTCTGGGATGGATATCAGCGGTAACAATGCGACGTTCGGGCTGCGTCCTTGAATGGAGTCCAGCAGCGTTTGGTATTTCAGATTGCTGATGAAGATGTGCTTTTCATGTTCCGGTAGCGCCTGATAGTCAATGCGATCGCGAGACACATCCACCTCTTCTGGACGCCAGAAAAAGGAGAGCTGTTTCTCTATTAGCTTCTCGAATATTTCATATTTTTGCTGATCGTAACGCGCTACGTTAACTGACTGACCAAAGAACATCGGTTCCAGAAGCTGATCGTTTTTATTCTGTGAGAAGGTGGTATAAGCCATAGGGATGTATCTCCAAAAAGGGACAGGAGGCATTTAACTGCATCATGAAAAAACTAACGTAAACAATATCCTACTCGGGAAGCGGTTTAAATCTTACAGGCACCGCCTCCGCAACCGTCATCCTGCGCATCGGCCAGGATATCTTCCTGTGCGTCTTCTGCACCGTCACGGGTGTTTTGATAATACAGCGTTTTCAACCCGAACTTATAGGCGGTAAGCAAGTCAGTCAGCAACTGTTTCATCGGCACTTTTCCTGACGGGAAACGCGCCGGATCGTAGTTGGTGTTGGCAGAAATAGCCTGATCGACAAACTTCTGCATCAGCCCAACCAGTTGCAGGTAGCCGTCATTGTTCGGCATTTCCCACAGTAATTCGTAGGCATCCTTCAGGGTTTCGTAATCCGGCACCACCTGGCGCAAAATGCCGTCTTTCGACGCCTTGATGCTGATGTGACCGCGTGGTGGTTCGATACCGTTGGTGGCGTTGGAAATTTGTGACGAGGTTTCCGACGGCATCAACGCAGAGAGCGTGGAATTACGCAGACCGTGTGTTTTGATACTGTCGCGCAGTGCTTCCCAATCGTAATGCAACGGTTCGCTGCAAATGCCGTCCAGATCGCGTTTGTAGGTGTCAATAGGCAGCACGCCACGGGCATAGGTGGCTTGGTCAAACCACGGACAGGCACCCTGTTCGCGCGCCAGCTCGTTTGAGGCTTGCAGCAGGTAGTACTGAATGGCTTCAAAGGTATTGTGCGTCAGATTGTTGGCACTGCCATCGGAGTAGCGCACGCCGTTTTTCGCCAGATAGTAGGCAAAGTTGATAACGCCGATGCCGAGCGTGCGGCGGGCCATAGCACCGCGTTTGGCGGCCAGAATCGGGTAATCTTGATAGTCCAACAGGGCGTCCAGTGCACGTACTGCAAGACGCGCCAAATCTTCCAAATCATCCAGGCTATTCAATGCGCCAAGGTTGAACGCGGAGAGGGTGCAGAGCGCGATCTCACCTTTTTCGTCGTTGACGTCTTCCAGAGGGTGGGTTGGCAGCGCAATTTCCAGGCACAGGTTGGACTGACGCACCGGTGCGATGCTCGGTTCAAACGGGCTGTGGGTGTTGCAATGATCGACATGCTGAATGTAGATACGGCCTGTAGAGGCGCGTTCTTGCATCATCAGCGAGAACAGATCGACCGCTTTCATGGATTTCTTGCGGATGCTGTCGTCTTTTTCATACTGCTGATATAAGCGTTCGAACTCATCCTGATCGGCGAAAAACGCGTCATACAGGCCGGGTACGTCAGAAGGGCTGAACAGGGTGATTTCTTGTCCTTTGACCAGACGCTGATACATCAGCTTGTTCAACTGCACGCCGTAATCGAGGTGACGCACACGGTTGCCTTCCACGCCACGGTTGTTCTTCAGCACCAGCAGGCTTTCCACTTCCAGATGCCACAGCGGGTAAAACAACGTTGCCGCTCCGCCGCGCACACCGCCCTGTGAGCAGGATTTCACTGCGGTCTGGAAATGTTTATAGAAAGGAATACAGCCAGTATGGAACGCTTCACCACCGCGAATCGGGCTACCCAGCGCACGAATACGACCGGCGTTAATGCCGATACCGGCACGCTGTGAAACGTATTTCACGATAGCACTGGAGGTGGCGTTAATGGAATCCAGGCTGTCGCCGCACTCAATCAACACGCAGGAGCTGAACTGACGGGTTGGGGTACGCACGCCGGACATGATCGGCGTTGGCAATGAAATCTTGAAGGTAGAAATCGCGTCATAGAAGCGTTTGACGTAATCCAGACGCGTTTCACGCGGGTAACCGGAGAACAGGCAGGCAGCCACCAGTACATGCAGAAACTGGGCGCTTTCGTAGATGTCACCGGTGACGCGGTTTTGCACCAGATATTTCCCTTCCAACTGCTTGACCGCAGCGTAAGAGAAGGTCATGTCGCGCCAGTGATCGATGAAAGCGTCCATCTGAGCGAACTCTTCTGGCGTATAGTCCTGCAATAAGTGGGTATCGTATTTGCCCAGTTCTACCATTTTGGTGACGTGATCGAACAACGCTGGTGGTTCAAACTGGCCGTAGGCTTTTTTACGCAAGTGGAAAATGGCCAAACGTGCGGCCAGATATTGGTAGTCCGGGCTGTTGCGTGAAATCAGATCGGCGGCAGCTTTAATAATGGTTTCATGGATATCGGCGGTCTTGATGCCGTCATAAAACTGAATGTGGGAGCGCAGTTCGACTTGAGACACTGACACATTGTGCAGGCCTTCCGCTGCCCAGGTAATCACCCGGTGAATCTTGTCCAGATTGATGCGTTCTTTGCTGCCATCGCGTTTGGTTACTAGCAGGCTCTGGTTCATGTGGTGTAGTACCTATCCGTTTTTCCCAATGCTATAGCGTTTTCACCGATCGAAAACGCACACGACAGTCTAGTGCTGCGGTGTGTGGAGTGAACACTACATATAGTGGTTTTGGTTTTGAATGATAACAAGATAGTGAGAATTTTCGGCTATTGCAAGTGAACAAAACACGCTGAAATTGTGGATAACATGGGGAGGAATTGTTACACACTGGCTAAACGCCTGTAGCGTTGCGGCCTTAACTTTTGTCAATGGATGGGGATAAAAAAATAAAAAAATGATTGATTGCCGCTTTTTCTGCGTACGGAAAATTCTTAATTTGATCAGCTTCTAAGGTTATGACGGTAGAAGGAATGGCAGATTGGCGACGATATCGCCAATCTGTGTTTGAAACGCTGACTGAAACTGCCGACAACCTCACTTTACCCCTTGTCATCCTCTGCGAAAGCTGGGGATCTCTGCGAGAATAAACACGTTTCCTCTATATGAGATTCCCGCCTTCATGAGAATGGCCGCGGTGGGTGGGAATGACGGTGAGAGTCGCTGGCTGTCAGCAACATCAGCCAGCCAACGCGGACTTATTCAGCATCGCGCTGCGTATGCAGCATATAGTTCACGTCCACATTAGGACCGAGCGCAAAACGATCGCGCAGCGGGTTATAGTGCAGACCGGTGATGTGCTGTTCCGCCAGCGAGGTGCCGTCCACCCAATTCAGCAACTCCGCCGGGCGAATAAATTTCTTCGCGTCATGAGTGCCCTTCGGCACCATTTTCAGCACGTATTCGGCACCGAAAATCATCAATAGCCAGGCTTTGGCATTGCGGTTGATGGTCGAGAAGAACACGTGTCCGCCTGGTTTGACCAGGGCGGCACAGGCGCGCACCACCGATTGCGGGTCTGGCACATGCTCTAGCATCTCCATACACGTCACCACGTCATAGCGCCCGGCGTGCGCCTCCACGGTTTCCTGCACATACTGCACGCTGACGCCGCTCTCTAGCGCATGCAGCCTAGCAACCTGCAACGGTTCGGCACCCATGTCTAATCCGGTAACCTCTGCACCTTCGCGCGCCATGCTCTCCGCCAGGATGCCGCCACCACAGCCGACATCCAGCACCTGCTTGCCAAACAGCCCATCGGCGCGGCGTGCGATGTAGTCAAGTCGCAGCGGGTTGATGCGGTGCAGCGGTTTGAATTCACCTTCCAGATCCCACCAGCGTGAGGCGACGGCTTCAAACTTGGCGATTTCATCATGATCGACATTCTGCGTCTGTATTTCTGCGTTCATGCGGTATATAACCTTTTGTTATTCTCATCTGCGGTGAGTATATCGGGTGTAGGCAGGATGTAGTAGCGATTCTCCTTTTTGCCTCGGCGATGCAAAAGGCGGTGAATGAAAGAAAAGCGCCATTACTCGTGCGCGTATTTTCCCTGTCAGGTGGGTTTTGTGCTATCATTTTCCACCTTTTGAACTCGGGTTGATGCATTAATAGAGGGATAGCGGCTCCATGAGCGACCTTGCCAGAGAAATAACACCGGTCAATATCGAAGATGAGTTGAAAAACTCCTATCTGGACTATGCCATGTCCGTTATTGTCGGGCGTGCCTTGCCTGATGTTCGTGACGGCTTGAAACCAGTGCACCGACGCGTGCTGTACGCGATGAGCGTGCTGGGAAATGACTGGAACAAACCCTATAAAAAATCGGCCCGTGTGGTAGGCGATGTTATCGGTAAATACCACCCGCACGGTGATTCCGCCGTGTATGAAACCATCGTGCGCATGGCGCAACCTTTCTCCCTCCGCTACATGCTGGTGGATGGTCAGGGCAACTTCGGGTCGATAGATGGAGACTCGGCGGCGGCCATGCGTTATACCGAAATTCGCATGTCGAAAATCGCCCACGAGCTTCTGTCGGATCTGGAAAAAGAGACGGTCGATTTTGTGCCCAACTACGATGGCACAGAACAGATCCCCGATGTAATGCCGACGCGTATTCCTAACCTGCTGGTGAACGGTTCTTCCGGTATTGCAGTGGGGATGGCGACCAACATCCCGCCCCACAACCTGACGGAAGTGATCGACGGCTGCCTAGCGTATATCGACGACGAGAACATCAGCCTGGAAGGGTTGATGGCGCATATCAAAGGGCCTGATTTCCCGACTGCGGCGATCATCACCGGCAGACGCGGCATTGAAGAGGCGTACCGTACCGGGCGCGGCAAAATTTACATCCGCGCACGCGCCGAAGTGGAAGTGGACGACAAAAATGGTCGTGAGACCATTATCGTGCACGAGATTCCCTATCAGGTGAACAAAGCGCGCCTGATTGAAAAAATCGCCGAGTTGGTGAAAGAGAAACGCGTCGAAGGCATCAGCGCATTGCGCGATGAGTCCGATAAAGACGGCATGCGTATCGTGATTGAGATCAAACGCGATGCTGTGGGTGAAGTGGTACTGAATAACCTCTACTCGCTGACTCAGCTTCAGGTCTCGTTCGGCATCAACATGGTGGCATTGCATCAGGACCAGCCGAAGATCATGCCGCTCAAGGACATTCTGGTTGCCTTTGTTCGCCACCGCCGTGAAGTGGTGACGCGCAGAACCATTTTTGAACTGCGCAAAGCGCGCGAGCGTGCCCATATCTTAGAAGGCCTGGCGGTTGCGCTGGCAAATATCGATCCGATCATTGAAGCGATTCGCAATGCACCAACGCCGGCAGAAGCAAAGGCGGCATTGATTGCTCAAGCCTGGGAGCTGGGCAACGTTGCGGCGATGCTGGAGCGTGCTGGTAATGATGCTGCGCGTCCTGACTGGCTGGAGCCGGAATTTGGGATTTGTGACGGTAAATACCACCTGACTGAGCAGCAGGCTCAGGCGATTCTGGATCTGCGGTTGCAAAAACTGACCGGTCTAGAACACGAAAAGCTGCTGGATGAATACAAAGAGTTGCTGTTGCAGATCGCCGAACTGCTGCGCATTCTGACCAGCCCTGAGCGTTTGATGGAAGTCATTCGTGAAGAGCTGGAAGCGATCAAGACACAGTACAGCGATGCGCGTCGCACGGAAATCACGGCCAATAGCGCTGACATCAATATCGAAGACCTGATCAATCAGGAAGATGTAGTGGTTACGCTTTCCCATCAGGGGTATGTCAAATACCAACCGCTGAGCGACTATGAAGCGCAGCGTCGTGGTGGCAAAGGCAAGTCAGCGGCACGCATCAAGGAAGAAGATTTTATCGACCGTCTGCTGGTGGCTAACACCCATGACACGATCCTCTGCTTCTCCAGCCGTGGCCGTCTCTACTTGCTGAAGGTGTACCAATTGCCGGAAGCAAGCCGCGGTGCGCGTGGGCGTCCTATCGTCAACCTGTTGCCGTTGGAGCCGGAAGAGCGCATTACTGCCATTCTGCCGGTGCGTGAATACGAAGAAGGTCAAAACGTGTTTATGGCGACTGCCAGCGGTACGGTGAAGAAAACGGCGCTGACCGAGTTTAGCAATCCACGTTCGAAAGGGATTATTGCCGTTAACCTCAATGAGGGCGACGAACTGATCGGCGTTGATTTGACGGACGGTGAGAACGAGGTGATGCTGTTCTCTGCGGAAGGTAAGGTGGTGCGCTTCTCCGAAGCTGCTGTGCGTGCTATGGGACGTACCGCTACTGGTGTACGCGGTATCAACCTTCAAGGTGACGATCGCGTGGTGTCTTTGATCGTGCCGCGCGGTGAAGGTGATATCCTTACTGTCACGCAAAACGGCTTCGGTAAGCGTACTGCGGTGAGTGAATACCCGACCAAGTCTCGTGCGACCAAAGGCGTTATCTCTATCAAAGTGAGCGAGCGTAACGGTAAGGTTGTTGGTGCGGTGCAGGTCGATGAGCTGGATCAGATCATGATGATCACAGATGCCGGTACGTTGGTGCGCACCCGTGTCTCTGAGGTCAGCATCGTAGGCCGTAACACCCAGGGTGTGACGCTTATCCGCACTGCTGAAGACGAAAACGTGGTAGGGCTGCAACGCGTTGCTGAGCCGGTCGAAGATGAAGAGCTCGACAGCGTGGCAACCGCGCTGGGTGAAGTCGCCGAAGAAGAAGACGGCATTGATGATGCTGAAATCGACGACGATGTGGCTGACGACGAATAATCTGTATTAGTCGAGACTAGGTCTGACACTGGACCTTGAAAGGTTGAGAGTTACCGGTTTTGATATGGGTGTCTAATCCTTAAACAAAACGCGAGGTAACTTTCATGCTTCATACTAACAATCCCATTATCAAACACAAAGCAGGCCTGCTCAATCTCGCCGAAGAACTCGGTAACGTATCAAAAGCCTGCAAGATCATGGGAGTGTCACGCGATACATTTTACCGTTATCAGGAACTGGCTGCTGAAGGCGGCATTGATGCGCTGGTTAACCAGAACCGCCGG
>NZ_JAHWCO010000462.1:0-2167 GCF_020054415.1 Candidatus Symbiopectobacterium sp.
CTTTGCACCTTCATTCTCGGCCAGCCACATACCCAGCAGTTCTTTCTGGCCTTCGATATTGATACCCAGTGCCAGGAACACAGATTTGTTGATGACGCTGCTGTCCTGTCTGAATTTCAGAACGATACCGTCAAGATAAACAATGGGATATATCGCATCCAGTGGGCGATTTTGCCATTCTGCGACCTGCACCATCACGGCATCGGTGATTTTGGATACCAACGTCGGCGAGACATCAGCGTCATACAGTTCTTTGAACGCGGCAGCGATCTCGAGGGTGGTCATGCCTTTGGCGTACAACGACAGGATCTGGTTGTCCATTCCGGTGATCCGGGTCTGGTTTTTCTTTACCAGTTGCGGTTCGAAGGAGCCGTCCCGATCGCGTGGGGTACGAAGTTCCAGCGCGCCGTCGCCTGTGCTAACTAATGTGGTGCCTTTCTTGCCGTAATAAACATCACGCGGGAAAAAAAAGCCCGTCATATCCTGGCCGTTGTTCCACATCGGTCGCAGCGTGTTGCTGACCACGTCATAGGCGCACTGGTAGTAATTCTTTAAGCCTGAAATCACCTAGGCCATGATGTCACTATCGGGCTGCTGTCGAAGAATATCCAACATCGCCAACGGGTTATCAATCAATAAAGGGCGCATGTCGCGAAACAGGACATTGGCCTCTTTGGCGATAACGCCAAATTCCGGAAAAAATTGGCACTGTGCATGGTAGCCAAACCAAGATTGCGTTTGGTTATTATCTTTAGGTACAGGCTGGCGTTGCAGCGGCGAACTGAACTGATACACCGGCATCCCGGTTTCAGGATTACGTGCCAACACATACTGGCGATATAAATGCTTACCCCATGCCGCTGCTGACGCATCGCCGGTAAAGTGCGCGTAAGCGAAGGCGGCGTAAATCAGGTCGGTGCCCGCGTTGACAAAGGTCAATCCTTTGGTCAGCGGCAGTTCTGGCCTGAGAGCAGTGTCAACCACATCGCGGCGTGCGTGCTCAAAGACCTGTGGATCGCGCGTTTTGGCGTAATCACCATGACGGCCAAGATCCAGTTGCTGCCAATCTTCAACATGGGCATTCCAAAAGCCCTGCAGATAGTTCAACGTCTTTTCTGCGTCGACACGGTGCAACAGTGAGTAATAGGGGAGATGGTGTTTTAATTCATGCACCATGGTTTTGGACTCTGGCCCTTCACTGCCCAACGTATCCAGATTGATAAAACGGTGCACACCCCAATAGAACAGGCCGCTGTTATCATCGACATAGTGTTTTAAGAAATAGTCGGTGTAATCCGTTGCATGCTGTTCATAACGGGCATCACCGGTAATAACGCTCATGGCGCTTAATGTTCTCAACCAGTTTTGTTGGCTGGCGAAATTCGCGATAGGCGCATCATGACCATCCGGGAATTTCCACACTACGGGTTCTTGCGTGGTGATATCGAAGCCGTCTGCCCGCAGGGGAGTAGGATTTTTATGACTTTGGGTGGCCTGCGATACGCGAGCGATATGGCTATCCAAGGCGGCTAACCATTCGTTGAGTGTCGTTTCAGAGCTGGTGCGTAAAGCCGTAAAAATACTCATCGAGAACCTTCTTATCGAACTGCGTTGCAGTTCCTTATAAATAGAAACACTGTTTCGATTGATTATATTGCGCTATTTGCCTACTCGTCATGTACGCAATCTCGAAAGTGTGTTCAAAGTAGGAACGTTGTTTTGATTTTTTAAGAAGGTGTATTTAGCAAGGTATGAGCCATCTTATTTTAACTAACTAATTGAAATATATATTAAAGAAAACGCATTATTGGAACGTTTCGCGTTATCTGTTAAAAAATGTTTGAGCTTGTCAGTGTGCTATCGGCCAGAAATTGCTACCGCATTGCTTTTATTGGTGAAACCAGAGAAGTGTAGTAAAGAACTGGGATGCTGCTAGCCAAGTCTGCTTGCTGCTACTGGTTCTTGGTACGCTACCTTTACGTTTGTCCACTGTCGGGGCTTTGTTGAATAAATCAGAACTTGTAACGACTGCGCCCCATACTGGTCGATTGTTACGTGATGCGAATACTGTTCGGCATTCCTGATAGCGTGATCCGGTTAAGCGCTTTGACCATGGCCATGGCTTCACCCACCTGAGCATCGTAGTCTCTCAGACTTAGATGACCAC